>CADBTL010000166.1 GCA_902797575.1 uncultured bacterium | reverse complement strand
TGGCGAGGGTAAAAATCCAAGTTTAGATGATATTTTAGCTGTTGCTAAAAATATCGGAATAAAAGAAAAACAAGCTAAAGATATTGCTCTTGATATTAAAGAAAAATGTTCGTCATTAGTTGATTAAAATTTGTCAGAATTAAAGATTATTTAAAGAGATTGAGAAAAGTACCCCAGAAGTTTGAGAGAATTTACAAACTTTTTACATTCTGTGGAAAATCTTTCAAATTTCCAGTCTTGGATTTGCTACACACTCGCAGTGTTGTAAATACCCATTGCCGCCGCATAAAACTTCTGGTAATATCAATCAATAAAAGAGGCATTGGAGTCAATAAGTTCATTTGCAATTTCAACATTCGCCGTATTGATAATAGTTTCACATTATTTCTTTGTTTCTATCAAGAATATCCATTATTGCCTTCTTTATTATTTTAAAATTGGTGCAATCTTTATAATTTTAACATAATTCCGCATCGCCAAAACCAAATTGTTCCAAACTACCCATTTTTGCCTGAACACAAATATATTGCAAATCAGTTTTGGATTCCATTGTTCTGATAACAGAAGGAAGAACCTTAACACAAGAACCTTCTTTAACTTCTATAACTTCATTATCAAGTGTCATTGTGCCTTCGCCTTTTAAGAAAATGTAAATTTCTTCATTTTGTATATGTTTATGATTAAAAGGTAGTTTAATTCCTGCAGGCATTGAACTAACAGAAATTTCACAACTTGTTAAATCTAATAAATCGTGCAAAAATGCTTTTCCGTTTTCATAATTTTTACCTAATTCATTCATTGCTCCGACTTCAGCATTCTTAAAGTTTGTCATAATTTTCTCCTTTGTTTGATATCTAACTGTTTATTTAAAAATTTTTATATTTTTCTTAAAAGACTTTCTAAAATATTTGATTCTTGCTCTGACAGATTTTTATATAGCATATTGTTTAAATCTTTTGAAATCTTTTCAAATATATGCATGAAATCTTGTCCTTTTTTAGTCAAAACTATATATGTATATCGGCTATCCTCTTGTGAAATTTCTCTTTTCAGATATCCTAATTTTTCGAGTTTATCAACCAAAACAGTAACTGTCGGTTTTGTTCTGCGAATTTTAGCTGCAATATCTTTCATTGTCATTCTGTTTTGATTGTAAAGGCAGGCAAGAATATCGCCATGACTCGGCACAAGCCCAATAGCTCCGTTTTTCTTTAGTTCATCAATAATAAAACGATTACCTTTTTCATGAATTCTAGATATTAATGATAACAAATTTTTCATATAATTATTATAGTTAGATATCTAATTATTGTCAAGTAAATATTTCTTTTTTAATAAATTTAAAAAGGAAAGCCAATGAAAAAATGTAAAATAAGAATAGCAGCTAAAATATTACAAAAGAAACTACATTTGCAAAATCCAGTTATGGAACTCAATCAATATATCATTCTTGCAATCCGGTTGGAAGTTAATATTATAAATAATTTTATACAAAGATTTTGAGTTATTAATTTTAGATTTAGTACATTTTACGTAGTGGTTTTGCTACAGCTTAAATACGACAAACAACAGCCTTCCCTCTGGTAAACAGAGGGTACATGAAAATTCTGCTATACACAGAGAACCTGCTTAATCAAGTAGAAAAAATTTACTTTTTGTTTAATTCTGTAACAGCTGTAATAATTATTTCTACAGCTTTTTCAGGTTTAATATTTAAAAGTTCTTCCGAATTACGAGCTTTAAACTCTACAAAACCGTCGTTAATAGTTTTCCCGACTGTAATTCTATATGGGAAACCAATTAGGTCAGCATCTTTAAACTTGACACCAGCACGCTCATCACGATCATCAAAAACAGCTTCAACACCATGTTTTAGAAGAGTTTGATATATATCGTTTGCGACATTCATCTGCAATTCGTCTTTTGTGCTTACAGGAATAACCACTGCGTGATACGGCGCAATTGCAAGTGGCCATATGATACCGTGTTCATCATGATGAGCCTCAACTGCTGCTGCTGCAGTTCTCGTTACTCCAATTCCGTAACATCCCATTATGTAAGGTTGGGTTTTTCCGTTCTGGTCTAAATAAACTGCATTCATCGGCTTTGAATACTTAGTTCCCAACTGAAAAATATTTCCTACTTCAATTCCACGAGTTACCTTTAAAGGTTTACCGCAAACAGGGCACATATCACCTGGTTCTGCTAAGCGAATATCAGTAATTTTTTCCGGCAATTTAACATCTGTTCCCCAATTGTAGCCTACACCATGAACATCTTTTTTATTAATGCCTATAACAAAATTTTTCATATTTTTAACGGTTTCGTCAGCTACTACTGTGATATCAAACTCACCATATTTTTTCAAACCGTCAGGTCCTATAAATCCTTTTTCAGAATCAAACCCATTTTCCTTCATCATCTCTTCGATTTCACCGGCTGTAGCAATTCTTATGTCACTTCCGCCGACTGCGTTCATTAATTTTGTTTCTTCAACATTTTTATCAGCTCTAATTAAAGCAAGAACCGGCTTTTTATCAACTATATAAACAAGAGTTTTTACAATCAACGTTGCAGGTATGTTCAAGAAAGCAGTTAATTCTTCTATTGAATGAGTGTTTGGAGTATTAATAATTTTAGCTTCTGTCCAATCACCGATAATTTTAGCCTCAGGTAATTTGGAAACTGCATGATTAGAATTTGCTGCATATCCGCAATCGCAGTAGAATACATCATTTTCTCCCGCATCGGTATCTGTTATCACCATAAATTCATGGCTAACGCTGCCGCCAATAGCACCCGAATCAGATTGAACGGCTTTTGTTTCAAGCCCGCATCTTTTAAATATACGTGTATATGTGTCCCACATATTTTTATATTCTTTTTCCAATCCTTCTTGGCTTATATCAAAACTGTAAGCATCTTTCATTATAAATTCCCGACCTCTCAATAGACCAAAACGAGGACGTCTTTCATCTCTGAATTTTGACTGAATTTGATAGAGATTAACCGGTAATTGTTTATAAGATTTTAGCCCGTCT
>CADBTL010000165.1 GCA_902797575.1 uncultured bacterium | reverse complement strand
TTATTTTTTTTAACTTTATATATATGTAAATACGAAAGATAGGATACACAATATGCTAACATTTGCAGGTTCAGAAGAAAAACATTCAGCATTTCAATTATTAGGTACTGTCAGCGCTTCTCATATGACAAACTTGATTTCTGACAATACTTCATTAATTTCTAACAATGCTTCTTTGCTTTCAGAATCTGATAATATGATGGATACTTGCAGTTTTTATAACGGCCCGAGCGATGCGGCAATTTTTGCTTTCGGTCAGCAATCAGAATCATGCGGTTCAATCGCATATTCAGAAAGCGGAGAATCTTGCGGTTCAATCGCTTATGCAGGCGGCAGCGAATCATGCGGTTCTATAGCATCTTCAAGCGTAAGCTGTGCTTGCAGTTACAGCTGCTAATTCAGAGAAAAATAAAGAATTATAAATACCCTCCGAATTTTAATTTTCAGAGGGTATTTTTCTTGTAACATTATTGCCAAACAAAGCCAATAATGCTAGGATTTAAGGAGGGAGGAAACAATGAGCGAAGCATTTAACATTATACAATTTTTAAGAAACGCTGTTGCTACAGGCGCTTCCGATGAACACCTTAAAGTAGGACATGCGCCGTATATAAGAAAAAACGGGTATATCAAAAAAGTAGCTATGGATGTATTAACAAAACAGAATTTGGATATAGCTACTTTGGAAATAGCTCCGATTGCTAAGAGAGATGAAATTCTTACAATGACAGATCTGGATTTCATGTACGAAATCAAAGGCTGTTCAAGGTTCAGAGTTAATTACAACAGACAGTTAGGTCAGCCTGCGCTTGTTATCAGAAATATTCCTTACGGAATACCAAGTCTTGAGGACTTATCTTTGCCTGAAATACTTAATTCCATAGTGAATTACCAAAACGGTATCGTTTTAGTTACAGGCCCTACGGGAAGCGGTAAATCTACAACTTTAGCGGCACTTATAGACCAAATAACTCAAAAATCTTCCAAGCATATAATAACGATTGAAGATCCGATTGAATATGTTTTCAATTGTAATAAGAGTATTGTTTCTCAAAGACAGGTCGGCGTTGACACCGCATCATTCTCTGACGGTATAAAATATGCTCTAAGACAAGATCCTGATGTTATCTTTATTGGTGAAATCAGAGACAGAGAAACCATGGAAGCAGCTTTGAAAGCATCAGAAACCGGTCATTTAGTGTTGTCTACTCTGCATACAAATGATGCAGTTCAAACTATAAACAGAATTGTTAATATGTTTGAAGAATCTAACAGATTCTTAATAAGAAGACAGTTAGCTGAAACACTTAGAGCTACTATTGCCCAAAAGTTAGTTTATTCGGAAGAAGGTAAAAAACGTTATCCGGCATGCGAAATTATGGTTGTTACTTCAACTATTAAAGATTATATAAATAAAGATAATACAGAAGAAATTTATGAACTTCTCAGAGATAATTCAATCGATAATATGATATCTATGAATGCATCATTAGCAAATCTAGTGGATAACGGTGCTATATCGGAAGACGAAGCATTAATGAATTCAAATGATGAATCTGAATTAGAAAAAATCTTTAGAGGAGTATATCAGGGTACCAGAGCTTATTATGAATAATTATGTAACAGAAGCTATAAATTTAAAATCATATAATCTTAATGATGCAGATAAAATATTGGTTATGTATTCAAAAGAGAACGGACTAATAAAAGGTGTTGCAAAAGGTATTAAAAAGCCTAAAAGCAAGCTTGGCGCAAGGATGGATTTATTGGTAGCAAATACTCTCCAATTATTAAAAGGGCGCTCTATGGATACTATTCTTCAGGCTCAAACCGTAAATCATTTCAAAAAAACGAGAGAAGATTACGATAAATTGACGTTATCATCTTATGTATCAGAAGTAGTGTTGAATTTTGGCGAGGGTTCGGAAAGCGCATCAAAAGATGTCTATGAGCTTCTTTATAAAGCATTAAACAGAATCTCGGAATCCTCAGATAAAAAAGATATGCTGATAGCGGTTATAAAATTTCAATTAAAAATGTTATTAATTATGGGATTTTGTGTTGAATTGGATTCTTGCTTGTGCTGCGGTGAGAGAATATTTGATGATGATATGTATTTTTCAACCCAAATGGGCGGCGTAATTTGTAAAGATTGCTGTGAGCCTTTGGGTGTTAAATTAAAAATGCATCATAAGATACGTGACTTTATGCAGGCAATGCTTCAATTTGATTTTGATTATGAAAGTGATTATGACAAAAAAGCAACAGAGAAGGTTTGTCAGGTTTGTTTCAGTTTATTAGATGAGTATATAAAGACACACACAAATAAACGCCAAAAATCCGTAAAAATAATAAAAGAGACAGCAGGAGTGTAATGAAAACTTTAAGAATATGCCATTTATATCCTAAATTATTAAATATTTACGGAGATGGCGGGAATATAATAACAATCAAGAAACGAGCTGAATGGCGGGGGATTAATGTCCAATTTGATGAACTTAATTCCGGTGAAATTCTCGCTACTGAACACGATTTTTATTTTATCGGAGGCGGTCAGGATACTCAGCAGATCGAAGTATCTTGCGAACTTCAAAAAAATAAAGATTTTTTGACACAAGAAAGAGACAGGGGTGCGGTTTTTTTAGGTATATGCGGGGGCTACCAGCTTTTAGGACATTATTATCAGCCGCATAACGGTGAAAAATTGTTGGGTATAAGTCTTTTAGATGCGTATACTTTAGCAGGTAATAACAGATTTATCGGTAATGTTACTGAGCTAACCGAGTTCACTGAACCAAAATCTCTTGTAGGATTTGAAAATCATAGCGGATTAACATATTTGCAAGGAGAAACTAAGCCGCTTGGGAAAATTGTCGTAGGGTATGGTAATAACGGTAAAGATTTAACGGAAGGTGCAAGGTATAAAAATGTATTCGGAACATATTTGCACGGGTCATTTTTACCCAAAAATCCTCATTTTGCCGATTACTTATTAGAATTGGCTTTGGATAATAAATTAGAACCTCTTGATGACACAATAGAAATGAATACGCACAAATCACTTGTAACCAAAGCCTATTAACTATATGAAAAATGCGATTGAACAAGCAAAACAATGTCAAAATGATGTCCCTATAGGTTGTGTTATAAAGCACAACGGGAAAATTATATCGTCAGCTCATAATAAAAGAGAAGCTGATTGCGATATAACTGCACATGCTGAAATCTTAGCAATAAAGAGTGCGCAAAGGGTTTTGGGTACTACAAGGCTTAATGAGTGCGAAATGTATGTAACTTTAGAACCTTGTCCAATGTGTGCGTGGGCTATTATTCAATCCGGAATTAAAGCTTTATATTTTGGCTCTTATAATACTCAATACGGAGCAATGGGTTCGGTACTTGATTTAAAATCTGTAGCAAATTCTAAAATTAAAATATACGGAGGCATATGCGAAGAGGAGTGTAATTTACTATTAGATAATTTTTTTAAAGGATTAAGAAAATGATATCAAAAAAAGAAATAGATAACTTAGCTGAAAAATATGAAAACAAAGATTTTATAAAGGATGACCCTGTTCAGTTTGTACATAGGTATAAAAATAAGAATGATATTGAGTTAGCCGGTTTTATAGCATCTTTATTTGCGTACGGAAATCGAAAGATGTTTATTAAAAAACTGGATGATTTGTTTGAAAGAGCTGATAATGATATATATAATTATGTCTTAAACGGGGATTTCAGAAACTTGCAAGGGTTAGAATATCGTTTTTCAAAAGATTACGATATTATACCTGTTTTTGAGATTATGCATTTGCTTTATTCCGAATCATCAGGACTGGAAGAATTATTTAAATATGCTTATGTTAAAGATAGAGGTGAAAAATATGATCATTTCTTGCAAAAGGTTGTTGACTATTTTTATTCTAAAGCTCCAAAAACAGCAAAACAAGGTTTTTATCATATGATACCAAATCCTAAAAACGGTGGTGCAATGAAGAGAATGAACATGTTTTTGAGATGGATGGTTCGTAAATCAGATGTTGATACAGGAATTTGGTCATTTATGAAGCCTGCGGATTTATATATACCCTTAGATGTTCATGTTGCCAGAATCTCAAGGAACATGGGACTCCTCAAAAGAAAAAGTAATGACTATATAGCTGTAAAAGAATTAACTGAAAATTTAAAAAAGTTTGATTCTATAGACCCCATAAAATATGATTTCGCAATGTTTGCTTTTGGTGTAGAATTGAATAAAAACAGAGAGCGAATTGTTCTTTAAGGAGGAATTATGTACGAAGAGTTTAACTCAAAGAAATATATTATTTTGTTGGTATTTATTTGTATTATATTTACAATATTTGTTGTAAAAGCTTTTGATTATTTACCGGAAAAACAAGAATTATCATCAGTTCAGAATATTAATACAATTGCGCAATCTACTTCTATTCCGGAAAATTCAAATAATGATGTTGTGCAAAATGAAGATACACCGAAAAAAAATCAAAAAAGCGGTGTGCTGTATAAGAATGAATACGGATTACATGAAGAAATCAGTAATAACACAGAAAAAACAGTTAAAAGCGTAAGTGCTCCTGAGATGACAATTATTGATGAAGAGATTCCTAATCCGGATAATTATGTTAAAGAAAGTACTTCTGAAAATAAATTATCAAATGAAGAACTGGCTCTAAAATGTATAATTAATGCAAGAAAATATGTTAATGCCGATGAACTTTCAAAAGCAATTGAGGAATATCAAAAGGTTGCAGAGTTGACAAGTGACAAAGAATTGTTAGCGGAAAGTTATGACGGAATATCATATCTTTATGCAAAAAATAAAAGATATAGTACCGCACTTTCTTTTGCGGGTAAAGCATATAGCTCGTCACCATCGCTTGCCAGAGAATTCTTTATTGCTAAAGTATACTATATGGCAGGTCAAACAGATACTGCAATTTCAAGAATTAACAGTATGTTAAAAAGAGGATTAAAGTAAAAGGACTGAATATGGAACAAGAATTACTGGATACTTCAAAGATTCGTAAATTATTATTTTTAGGACCGAACGGCTCATATAGTGATTTTGCAAAAGATAAGTTCATAGAACATTTTGATATTAATTGTGTAAGTACGAATTTAAAATCAATTTCAGCGGTTATAAAAGCCATTAAAGATGAAAATTCGGATGATATAGTTGCGGTTATTCCTATTGAAAACTCTATAGAAGGTATTGTTCGTGAAACATTAGATAATTTGTCGTCTTTAAAAAAAGAAGGAATTAAAATAATTGCTGAAACGACTATGAATGTGGAGCATGCCTTGATAGGGTTCGGTAAGAAAAACGATATAAAAGTTATTCGTTCTCATACACAGGCACTAGCGCAGTGTAAACAATATATGCTTTCAAATTTTGCCGACAGTTTAATTGAAGAAGCAACTCTTTCAACTTCTGCCGCTATTAAATCTTTATCTGAGAAAGATAAGTCAATTGCAGCAATAGGAAGCGTGCAATGTGCAAAAATGTATGGTGTTCCTGTCATAGAAGAACAAATTAATGACGAAGAAAATAATAAAACAAGATTTATTTTGTTAGGGAAATACTTAGCTCCCGTAACAGGAAATGATAAAACAAGTATAACATTTTCTACGGAAAACAAAGCCGGAGCATTGAGTAAGATTCTTGCAATACTTGATTCTTATAAAATTAATATGTCATATATTGATTCACGTCCGTCAAAAAAAGAGTTGGGTGAATACGTATTTTATATTGACTTTGAAGGCCATATGAAGGATGAAAAGGTTCAAAAAGCTTTTGCAGAAATTAAGCAGTTTGTAAAAATGTTTTATATTATAGGTTCTTATACATCAGTGTAATTAATCATATATCTTACTGAGCTTACGGAAAAATTAAAATTTTGTCTTGAAATTCCTCCTGCTCAAACCTGTCACTCACTCCGCATACGCTAACGTTCGTTTCGGTTTTCGC
>CADBTL010000164.1 GCA_902797575.1 uncultured bacterium | reverse complement strand
TCGAAATTGAAGAGGCAGAAGCTGGTGATATTGTTGGTATTGCAGGTTTTTCTGATATTCAAATCGGAGAAACTCTTTGTGATGTAAATAACATTAATCCGTTACCTTTAATAAAGGTCGATGAACCGACTTTACAGATGAATTTTTCAGTTAATGACAGTCCGTATGCAGGACAAGAAGGTAAGTTTGTTACATCAAGACAATTAAGAAAACGATTATATGATGAATTGGAAAAGAATGTTAGCTTAAGAGTCGAAGATACAGATTCAACTGACTGCTTCAAAGTATCAGGCAGAGGAGAATTGCATTTAGGTATATTAATAGAAACAATGCGCAGAGAAGGTTATGAATTTCAGGTTTCAAAGCCGGAAGTTATTTATAAAACTATTGACGGAGTACAGTGTGAGCCGTTTGAAAATCTTCTGATTGATGTTCCTGAAGAATACGCAGGCGGTGCAATTGATAGACTTTCCGGACGAAAAGCTATAATGAATGAGATGAATAATGCAAACGGACGTACTACAATGAAGTTCTCTATTCCGGCAAGAGGATTAATCGGCTTCCGCTCGGAATTTATACGTATGACCAGAGGTGAAGGAATTATGTATCATACGTTTGATGAATATAAACCATATGCCGGTGACATCCCAAAACAAAGGAGCGGTTCTATTTTGGCACATGAGCAGGGAGAAGCAATTCCTTACGCATTGGCTCAATTTGAGGATCGAGGTGTGTTCTTTGTAACCCCTCATACAAAGGTTTATAGAGGAATGATTATTGGTGAAGGCAATCGTCCTCAGGATATTGTTGTAAACATATGTAAAACAAAAAAACTTACTAATATGAGAAGTGCAACTGCAGATGTTATGGTAACTCTGCAAGCCCATAAAGAACTGACATTAGAGGAATGTCTCGAATATATCGGAGATGACGAACTTGTAGAAGTAACTCCCGAAAATATCAGAATGAGAAAACAAAATTTAGTAAAATTTGGTAGTATATAGTAGCCGAGTGTCGGTTTATAAATTTATAAAAACCTCTTAATTTTAATTAGGAGGTTTTTGTTATGTTGAACGAATTAAACGATGATAATTTTAACTCCGAACTTGAAAAAGGAGTAAAGTTGGTAGAATTCCATACAACTTGGTGTGGATATTGTAAAAAACAGCAACCTGAACTTGAAGCAATGAATAAGATCTGGATTGGTCAGGTTGATGCTGATGCGGCACCAAAAACTGCTGCTAAGTTTAATGTAAATTCATTTCCTACATTTTTAATAATGAAGAATGGTCAGGAAATTGACAGATTTAGCGGCATGCATAAAAAAGAAGCATTGATGGAAAGAATTATGAGACATATATAGCTATTAAAAATAAATTAAGAGCTAATTTTTTCCCCATTGCCAAAATTTCCACAATGATTTTTTCGGTTTTGGATAAATATTTTGAAAATTAGGATCTTCAAGCTGTTGTCTTTCCCATATCGGCGCTGGTTCTTCAATCGCTCCGACCGGCTTACCTTTTGTTTCGACAGCGTCTTCCAAGTATTTCAAACTGAATTTATCTGTTTTCTTGTCTTGTAAGTCAATAGCATACGACGTTCGAGCTTTTTTTGCAATGTCTTCAATGTCACGATGTGCATATTTTTTATTTTTAAGTTCTGTGGCAAATTTTTCCAGTTTAGATTTATTGTCTTCAAAGAATTTACTATCTTTAACGTCTTGACTTTTAGCCATGTGGAATTTTAATGAAGCAATTATTTCTTTTTCGTTTGGTAAATCAATTTTAAGAATATTTCCAAATCTGCTAAGAGAGGCTTTATCTAAATTGCCGGAATCAGGATTGACGTTTGTTGTACCTACAATTTTAATATTTTTAAACTCTTTTATTTGATCAAGACCATTTAAAAATGCGGTTCTATTTTCCGCAAGATGTAAATTATTTGCACCGCATTTTTCTCTTGGTACTAAGAGTGCATCTATTTCGTTGAAAGCAACTAAGAATTTTTTATTAGGTTCTTTCTTTGCTTTTTCTGCAAGTTGTTTAAATACTCCTTGAATTTCGACAGATGTTTGCCCGATAAAAGGTGATGATACGTCAGCAAATTGAACTTCTGAATATTCCGCACCAAGTTCTTTGGCTAGCATTTTAGCGCTAAAAGTTTTACCGGTTCCTGACGGTCCCCACATGATTATGCATTGTTCCGGTGAATCTACACCAGCTCTTTTACAAATGTCATCACCAAGCCCTGCAGTATCTTTTATATTTTTGATAAATTTTCTTACTTTTTCGTTTACACAATCATCTTCCAGTTTCGGAAAATTTTCTTTTTTGGCAATATTTTCCCAAGCTATTTTTAAGTTCTTAGTAGCTTCTCCTCCACCTTTTCTTGTTTTCGCATAGACATAGATGCTAAATAAAACTTGTAGGGCTAAAGCTCCGCCAATTGTGCAAGTTCCGTATGCCATTAATTTATCCAGACGTTCTTTTTTATTTTGTTTCTTCTGAAGCTCTTTTTCAATTTTTATCATGTCAAGATTATCATCTCGATACGGAATTTGCGCAGGCTGCTGTCTACGGCTTGAATTATTGAAAATTGATTGAGTTGGTCTGGTATCTGCTTTAAAATTTATTTTTGCTATTGAATACATACACTTTCCTTTTATTTTTCTAATGCTGCTTTAAATGCATCTATCTCACTTTGAGGCCAGTTTAGTTGATTTGCTTTATCAATAACAGCTTCTTTTAGGTGTGCTATTTTAATAGTACCACCCTTTGATTCTTTTTCTGATAAAACTATGGCTTGCGCTATAATATCTTCCAAATCTCTAAATGAAACATGATGACCATCTTGTGATAAATAATCACACATTTTCTTAATTGTTTCGTTGTCCTTTAACAGTGCTTCATCTATATATTTTTTGTTGGCAATCTTAGAAAAGTTTTCTTTTATACAATTTTGAAGCTGTTGAGTATTCGGAAGTGGTACAAAAATCTTTTTACCAAATCTGTTAATAATAGCTTCATCAAGTAATTTAGTTAAAGCTTCTTCTTTGCAGGCTTTATTACTTGAACCTATAATTTGAACATTCGGAATTTTCAATAATTCATTAAACCCTGTTTTAAAGGCATTATGTAGTTTATTGGTTAATTCTTTATTAAGTCCTTCATCTTTCATTGCAACTGAATCTATTTCATCAAAATAAACAATTACTGTTTGGTTTGGATTTTTCTTAGCATCTTTTGCAACGTTTTCAATAAATTTTAAAATATTGTTTTCTGATTGCCCATGATACATATCGTTAAATTTAAGAACATTCACTTCAAAAAGTTTTGCGTTTGTATCTTTTGCTAATGCATATACCCAAGCATTTTTACCTGCTCCCGGTTCAGAATATACAAAAATTGGGGGCATAGATTTTAAGCCTTTTTCTCTAAATATATCTTTTCTATCAAGCATTAACTTAATTTCTTCGGTTTGTTTTTGTAATTCTTTACCTAATGCTAATTCTTTTAGAGTTTTTTCATTGCTAATATCTTTTGCAATTGCTTTTTGAACTTTTTTGCCGAATACTCCGCTTCCATGTGCGACAAATGCAAGCATTGCAGCAAATATACCAAAAGTACCTATTTGGATTGCCATAGATATATTTTTATCTCTTTTTGCTCTTTTTTGGCTTTTTTCATAATCTTTTATAAATGCGTCCTGCTGTTCTTCTTTACTAACATTCTGTGCAGCTTTAAAATTAACAACTTTATTATTCTTATTGATGTTGTTATTTAGCTGATAAAAACCTACTTTACTAACTTCGTTCATACGAACTCCTTTACACACATTTTGCCTTCTAATATATACAAAACAAAATAAGAGAAATAATTGCTTTTTTTTTCTTTATTTGTAAAGATTTGTAACAATATTTTAAAAATTAGCTCAAAAAACTAAAGTTTTAAAAAAAAATGCCGATATATATATTACAAAAGGGACAGATAAAGGAACAAAAATGGGCGGATTCTCAATTCATACCGTAGAATTAATGAGATTAACACAGCGTAAATCTGACTGTGAATATCGAATATCGCTCAATGCTATGGAAATTATGGCATTGACGAGAGAACAATCCGAATTGTCCCAAGAATATTATTCAAGGCTTCAAGGAAAGAATATTGCATATTATGCAAATGGAAAATATAATCAAATGGATTATGGTTATTTAATGGGTTATAGCTGCAACACATTAAATACTATGGAAACCAATCCAAATATGCTAAAAAGTGATTATTCAATGGTTTTGACTGATATGAACGGTCTTGTTGTTATGAATAATACTTATGCTAATGTTATGAAAAAAGTTCTCGGTGCATCTTGTCTTGACGCAGATGGCAGAGGCGGAACTTTTTCAACGGATAAAATACCTGCTATGATTGCTGAAATGGCAGGTGCACCTTGTACTGAAGATAAGGTTAAAGACGTTATTGAAGGCGGTACATTGGATTACAGTTATGTAACAACAACTAAAAAGACCGGTTCTCAAGAAGTTGTGTCAACAGGTAATGTTCATGATGCTTCTGATACATTTACTTCCAAAATAGAAAGTATTGTAAAATTTTTCTATCCTATTTTTATGGCAGCAGCTTCAAACGGATGGACTACTGAATATAATAGAGAAATGGAATCTTCAGACAGTAACTATATAAGTGATGCTTTGGTCTCCGGAGTATTTAATTTGGAGCAGGTTGATACTGCAGGTAATTATAAACCAGACGCATCTTTGTCTTATTTTACAACTGCCGGTTTAGTTCTCGAAAAAACGGATTCCAGTGTTAGAGAAGCCGTAACAGCTTGGTATAATGCTCAAAAGGAAGAATTAAATGAAAAAGAAACTTGGCTAAACATGCAGCAAACTCAATTATCAACTGAACTTGAAGTTTGCACGACTGAAATTCAGCAATTGGAACAAAAACTGCAAGATGATGTTTCAAGTTTTGAAATTAAAGCTTAATTTCATGTTTTCTTATATTTAATATAAAATGTTGAGCATGTTATAATTATTTCTTACAGAGTTGAATTTTTGTATTTCAATTTAAAGGAATTAATT
>CADBTL010000163.1 GCA_902797575.1 uncultured bacterium | reverse complement strand
GTCTGCTACTAATTGATATGGTGTTGCACTTTCCACCGTATCAATATTACATCTGTGTTAACAACTATTAGAGATATACATTTCCACAATAAAAGTTGTTAGTTTTAAGTTTTTAGATTATTGTATTATTCACCTGCTTCCATTTTTTTTATAGTTTTATTTAATTTTTTTTCTGCATTTTCATATCTTTTAGTAAGATATAGGTACTTGTTTGAAATGCCACCAGATTGCATTACTGGTGATTTTCTAATGTGCGATTTAATTTTCTTGTCAAGTTTTTTAAGTAATAAATTGTAATGTTTAATTTTGTCTTCAAATGTTTTCATTTTGATTTCCTCATTGCACGTTCTACTACTAATTGATAAAATGTCGTGCGTTCCACTTTATCAACTTTTATTTATAAATACGTATTTATGTCAACGACCACTAGAGAGGTATAAACCTCTCAACATGTGTCGGTTGTTTTTCGAGTTTTTAATATTTTTCTAGTTTTTTGAACGCATTATTAATGCTATCGTCAAACGTATGCGTATATTGTTGAGTTATACTCACATCACTGTGGTCTAATATACGCTGTATTGTTATAATATCCACACCTAATTCATTCAATCTTGAAGCTGTTGTATGTCTTAGTTTATGGAATGTTATATGTGGTATTTTTGCTCGTTTTACGGTTCGTGCAAAAGTAGTTTTTATATCTTCATATTTAGTGAAGGTTACAGGGGAAGTAAACACATATTCACTAATTTTCTTTTGGCTTAGTAAAGCCTTTTTAACCTTTTTTATTATAGGTAGTCTTCTTGATTTGCCATTTTTTGTATTCAAAACTACTAAGTAGTTTTCATTAAAGAATACGTCAGCCCACTTTAAATTGAGAATTTCACTTGTTCTCATACCTGTATATAATGCTACAATTATCATTGCAGCCATTATTTCGTTAGAAACACTTAATAAAATCTTTTCTTCGTCTTTTGTTAAAAAACGTTCTGGTGGATTTTCTATCCTTAAATCTTCCAAATCATCACAAGGATTTATTCTTATTTTTTTGTTTTGTTTTGCTAAGGAAAACATACGTCTTATGCAGTCCATTTCTCTATTGACTGTTGACGCTTTAACTTCCTTTTTGCGTACACACTGATATTTAAGAAGGTCATTTAAGGTAACTTCTTCTGCTACTTTATTCCCAGTCATTTTGTAAAAACGGTTAATTACATAATCAAAATTATACGGTTTTGTGTATGCTACTTCTTTATACACATTATAATCTTTGATTATTTCAGCAAGAGAAGAATTATATTGGTTCTTTTCTATTCCGTACCCTTTTTGTCTTAATTGTGCTTTGGCAATTAATTCGTATCCTTGAACTTCGTCTAAACTTTTAGCTTCAGGAAATACCTTATGGTAACGAATACCATTAAACATGAAGTTGTACCCAAAGTGACCATTACGTTTATCAGTGTAAACACTCATTATGCAACCTCATTTCCTAATTCACCAAAAATAAACTTAATTAAGTTTTCTTCGTGGAATAACCAGTATCTGCCATGTCTTCCGCATACACATTTAGGATAATACCCTGCTTCTGCTTTTTTCTGAATGGTACGAATATCAGAATGTACCAGTTTTGCTACGTCTTTTGTTGTGATAAACATTTTTTCACCTCTGTCGTTTGTTCTATTTACTACTACACGTTTTGTCTTGCAGAACGCATCATCATCTTAACGCATTTCTCGACCTTGTCAACCAAATTTCATAACGTGTTTTGTAAAACGACACACTTTTACGAATTTACAATAAAATTTTGCCTTTACATTTGTTTTTAAATTCAAGACATGTTCTGATTGACAGAACATGCTTAATCATATATCTTTAAAAAGAAAGGGGAATTTTTAATATGAGAGATATAATACCAGAGGAAGCGAAGACAGAAGCAGATATAAATGATTATAAAAAATCAATAGATATATTTACACAAGCTACTGCTGAACGAATATTAAAAAGGCTTGCCTTCTACTTAAAAGAAAAAAGAATAAAAAAAGGTATCTCTTTAAGGAAATTAAATAAATTATCAGGTGTAAGTATTTCTGTTATTGATACATTAGAAAATGCAAAAAGTATTCCACGCATTGAAACACTTATAAGACTGGGGTTAACTTTGTGTGACGATTTGGATGAAGTATTTTTGCTAATGTTAGAAAGACTTGATTTTATTGGTAAGAAAGAAGATAAACCCTTACATAAGAGGCTACAACTAATCAAATTACTTCAAAGCATTGGTTGTGAAAACGGAAATATTTATGAAATACTTAATTTTATTCATTTTAAACGTCTTTATCAAAATGGCCCAATACAAGGTTTTGAGGAAGAAGAAGCAGAACTTGTAGAATCTTCAATAAAAAACTTGCAAAACAAAATGTCAAAATTAAAAGGTAAAATCAAAGAGGAAAAAGAAATGTTTTCTAAATTAAATGAAGTACTTAAAGATAAATAAACGTATTTTAATTCCATTACACGCAGATTACACGCAAGCATATAAAAAGGGTTTCAGGAATTTCCTGAAACCCTTTAAAATAAATGGTCGGGATGACACGATTTGAACGTGCGACCCCTTCGTCCCAAGCGAAGTGCGCTACCAAGCTGCGCTACATCCCGCCCAATTCAGTCTTTTTTAGCATATGTTAAATAAACTCGTATCTAACGCATTCAATAGTATCTTAAACATGTGTAAAAATCAAGTGTATTTTTTATGTTTATAAATTAATTTACAAGATTTTATATAAATTTCGTAAAGAATGATGTGCAAAACGCTTGTTATTTATTTATTTGCATGATATAAATTCTTATATGTTAACTAGTTCAACCAACGTCGTTAGTTTAAAAGGAATTCCTTTAACAAGTTTTAAAGTTAAGGGTTCATCATCATTTTATGAAGTGTACAAAGTAACAAAGAAAGATAAAAATTTTTTGCAGGATATGTACAATTCTATTGATTTGACCAAGTTAATGCCTAATATGCATCAGTGGGATTATATAAATTGGGATGGCATATTAAAAGAAGCAATTGGTAAATCTATGCAAGATGATAGAATTACATATTTGGAAACTTATAATGATAAACCTTGCGGCATTATGAATTTTTCTACTATGCAAGAAGGATTTTATTTAAATTTTATTTCAACATTTCCAACAGAGCGAAAAAAAAGAGTTCCTTGCGGAGGTCAAATTTTATTTAATAAACTATTTAAAGATTTTATAAAAACAGGTTCATTATTTATTGGACTTTGTGCTTTAAAATTTGCACCGTTTAATCCTATATCAATATATTCAAAGTTAGGTTTTAAACCTACTACAGAGGATGATTGTATGGTTGATATGGAAATCTCAAAAAAAAGTGTAGAAGAAGCATTATCAAAACAAAGTGAATTCTTGTCTGCTACTGAGATTACCGATGGTAAAGATATTGATTTAGGTAATGTGATAAACCTGAATTTGTAATTTATGCAGCTTTTTTGAATGCAAACTTCTTGAATACAATATATGTAAAAACTGCAGCTGTAAAATTAGATATTAACTGCGCAATATACACATTCAGATTTAAGTATTTTACTGTAAACTCTAACAATCCTGCATTTATCAAGTAACTAAAAACCCACGTTAAACAACATTTAGCGTATTCTTTATACCAAATACCTTTGCCTTCAAAAACCAGAGTTCGCTGCATGAAAAACGAAATTATTGAACTTAATGCCCAAGATAAAGCAAGCGCTATTTGATAGGCATTTACACCCATTGCCAAACATAAAATAGAATATATAAGGTAAGCAACACCTGCATTAAATCCGCCGACAAATAAATATCTTATTTTGTCATCCAGTGAAAACCAAAAATTTTTCATTAGAATTTATACTCCGGAATTACAAAAGCTTCATTATTTGCATCTTTTTCAACAAATTTTAGGTAATCATTGAGTGCAATTTCTTTTGATTTTTCGTAAAAATCATCAGATATCAGTTGTTTATGTAAAGTTGTCCTCTCTCCCGAATAGTTGCCGAGAATACGTGAATACTTTTCTATTTCTTCCAGTATTTCACCGCCTGAATACGCTTTTGTTTTTGCATCAGTTCCGGAAGGTCTAATCTCTACATATTTGTTTGTAAATTGCAGGTAAGTTCCGTCACCTACAAATTTTACCGATATCAAATTGTTAAAATCTAACTCAGGGAATGTATCATTTAGGATTCTCTTAATATCATCTAAACTGCAAAGATTTTCTTTTACTGCAATAGCCATTGACAAATAGAATAAGTCATTTTTTGTTCTTTGTTTTTCACCTTCAAATTTTGATTGTTTTAATTTCTCTATATCCGGCTCTGATTCATTATAGTATGCGATATCTTCTCGTACGTCATATTTTGCTATAATATTATTCTCTTCAAAAATCTCAGATAAGTATTCAGAAAGAGTCTTATTATCTTCTTCTAATTTTGCAGCAAGAGATGAAGCTACAATAATTGCCTCTGTAGCACTTTTTTCTCTCATCGCAATAGCTTTTCTGCCGGCTAATGATTCAATCATATTTTCAGAACCCATAATCATTCCGCCGGATTCTTCTCCCCCAAATATTAAACGTGGTTGTACACCAAGATTTATTGAATTCCCAAATACATCATCTACAACAACGTCTTTGTCAGGATTATTTTTAATTTGCAGTTCTACTTTTTTCATGATGTTTGCGATTTCTTTAAAACCAACCGGAACATTTACAACTTTTATCCCGTTTTCTTTTGCCCATTCATCCCAAGATAAAGCTGATGCTGTGGTTTTTATCATAAATCTCGGATGATTTTTAAATTTTCCCATAGATTTTAATTGCTTGACTCGGTAATCCATAAGCATTAAGAAAGCTTGATTTGCACTATATACTGTTAAGGTTCTGTTTTGATCCAATTCTATATGAGAAATTCCAAATTCATCCAGCATAGGAATGTTACCAATTGCCTCTATTTGACAGACTGTTAATCTGTCGTGGTCAGGATCTGTTATCAAAACGATTGTGCCAAGCGGCATATTATTGAGAACAGTTTGATAATGCAGCGATTCTATAACAGGGAAAAACTTTTCTCCATCAGGTCGTTTTGCAATAACTGTTGCATCAACCGAGTAGTCGTAAAAAGTTTTATTACCTTTTGGATCAGTATCATATTTACCTATAGAATGGAAGAATGGATCTTCTTCAATATTATTCCATACAAATTTGTCTTGTATTTCTAATTTTTTAAGCACTCTGCTTAAAGTTCTGTATGCACAACCTCCAACGGCTTCTATAAACAATTTATTTTGCATTTTTTTGACACCTTCAAGATGTTCTGCAACACCTGATTTAAGATAATCAACATATAAATCAATTCCGTCATTTAACTTGGCCATTATGCTTTCGTCGATTAAAGGATGATTTTTAGGTGCAATTTTTATTTCATAAAAACCTTTTCGCTCAACTGTATCAAAAATCTCTTGAATTTTATCTACGAATTCTAAAGATTCTTCAGGTAAATACTGGCTGCCTTGTGAATTTAAGTCTTTTGTTGCTGTTTTTACTGATATACCGTGGCTGGATGTTATATATTCTCCTCCGAGTAAATCCAGTTTAAATGCTAAAAATGAAGCAAGCCAGATTGGTATAGTATGACGTCCTTGAGGAACAAGTGTCATGATATTTTGCGCTGCCTGAACTCTTGCAATTGCATCAAGATAGAGTTCTGAATTGTATCTGACTTCTGAACCTGCAAGTTTTCTTATATCTTTACCTTCATATTTAGAACGTGCTACCAAAGCTTTTGCAAGGGTTGCTAAAACTATACCGACCAAATTGATTGGAAATCTTGTATCTTGCGGATAAATAATATTTTGCGGACCTCTTATACCTGCTGTAGAAACTTTTGCTTCTTTTGAATAATTTTCAAACCATTCCAGTAAATTTAAACCTTCAGGATTTGATTCGGAGTGTGGATAGAGATGTTCTCTTTTAAGAGTAAAGGTAAAACCGTTTTCATTATCAAAATTCATTAAATCTAAATCTTTTATATAATCCGGAGTCTTTTCAAAGACATTGTAAAATAATTCTTTTTCCAGTTCTGTTTGCGGTTCTCTTTTCATACCATATCTCCTTTTTATTAAGATTAGTCCTTTTATTCTCCAAAAAACTTTTTAATAATCGGTGCATTAGTGCTTGTTGTGAATATTATAATATTATCACCACTCATAATCTGAGTTGTTCCGTTAGGAATTATAATTCTGTTGTTTCGCTGAACAATTCCTAATATAGCTTTTGCGGGAAGTTTTAGATCCATTAATTTTATTTCTTTGAATGTTTCCGGAAGTTCTATATTTAAAACTTCTCCCTGCCCCTGTTCAACGGTTGCCAAGATGCCGATATTAGTATCTTTTATGTTATTTTTGATTTCATTTAATGATGCTGTTTTTGAAGATATAGCGATGTCTATACCAACTTGTTCGAATAACGCTATATTAGTATCTTTAGAAACTCTTGATATTACCCTTGCGGTACCGAGGTGTTTTAATAAAAGTGAACATAAAAGGTTTTTTTCGTCATTATTGGTAACGCTTACAACAACATCAGATGATGCAATATCTTCTTCATTTAGTAATTCCAAATCAGTCCCATCTCCGTTAATTACTAACGCATTATTAAGTTCTTCCGAAAGATAGTTGCATCTTTCTTCATCTTTTTCTATGATTTTGAGTTTAAGACGAAGATTCTCAAGAGTTTTTGCTAATTTTAATCCAACACTGCCACCGCCGATAATAGTTACATATTTAACAAATTCTTTTTCGTGAAAGAATTTTCCGGCAAGTAGGTTTAATGAATGCGAAAGTCCCATAAAAATAACTTTATCATTTTCTAATAGCGTTGTTTCTCCGTTAGGGATAAATAATTCTCCCTCTCTTGTTATGCCTACTATTAATGTGTCTTTTGGAAATTCACAGTTTTTAACTTGAGTTTTAACAAGCGGAGAATATTTAGGAACCTTGTATTCTAAAAGTCTGGCTCTGCCGTCTGCAAAGTACTCAACATCAAGGGCTTTTGCAACAGTGATAATTCTAAAAATCTCTTGTGTAAGTAATTCTTCCGGCCAAATAACGTCATCGATATAAAAATCGCAGTTGCATTCTGCATTCGTTGCTATACCCAGAGAGGATTTATACTCTTCTTTCCTGACAAAGCAGAGTGTTTTTGCTTTACTCAATCTTTTAACTGTTAAACATGCAACAATATTAAGTTCATCAGAATCATTACATGCAATAAATACATCTGTATCTTTTATGCCGGCATGCTTTAATATTTCAATATTAGATGCATTACCTGATATGAAGCCTACATCTAATTTGTTAAATGCATCAACTTTATTTTTCTCTTCGTCTATAACAGTTATATCGTTATCTGTATAAAACTCATTGGCAATTAAAAAGCCAATGTCATTTGCTCCAAATATTATTATCTTCATACACCTAATTTTAATAGGAAAGCGTTATTCAGTCAATTAAACAATATTTTCTTAATAAGCTCTTGCTAAATCTTTTCTTTTAAGAATGATTTATTTATAATCATTACATAAGCAAGGGACTACAAAAATGCCGCATTTTTTTGTAAACAGTAAAAATATTGATAATAGAATTGCAGTAATAAATGATTTAGAGAACTATAAGCATATAGCCAAGTCATTACGTGCAAAAACAGGTGAGCGATTATTATTAATTGATGAAAATCAAATTCAATATGAGACGGTTATATCTTCTATCTCAAAAGATTCTATAATTTGCAATGTGGAAAAATCTTATTTTTCAGAGCGTGATTTGGATTTTGATTTATATTTGGCACAAGTACCATTAAGAAGTGATGCTCAGTCAACGATAATAGAAAAAGCAACAGAACTGGGAGTTCGTGGAATTTATCCGATTATTACCGATAACTGTGCCGTAAAAAAAGAAATTGCAGAAAATAAGGTTGAAAAGTGGCAAAGAATAATGTATGAAGCATCAAAACAGTGTGAAAGGGCAAAAATTCCATCTTGTTTCCCTGTGAACAGCTTAGAAAATGTTTTAAACAAAGAATTCGACAGGGTTGTAGTATTAGGTGAGCGTTCTACGGAACAAAGTCTAAAAAGTTATTTAACAAATCATCCGATAGTAAAAAAAGAAAAATTTTTAACAATAATCGGTCCTGAGGGAGGTTTTTCCGATAGAGAATTTTCATTATTTAAAGAAAAAAAACTTCCGATAATATCACTCGGGAATCTGATTTTAAAAGCTGAAACAGCAGTTATTGTATCCATAGGAGATATTATATATGAATATCAAGGATGATTATATTTTGAAAGATATTAACGAAGGTTACTTAGTTGGCGGTATGGTTCGTGATTATTTTATATCAGACTTAACCGGTAAAAACATCGTTTCATTTGATAGAGATATATCAATAAAAAACGCTGAAAATTTTGCAAAAGAACTTGCTCTAAAACTGGATGCAACTTTTATTATTCTTGATAATGAAAATAAAATATACCGCTTAGTAATGTCTGATAAAAAGAATTATATGGATATATCTGAGCTTAGAGGAAATTCAATCGAAGAAGACCTTAGAAAACGTGATTTTACTATAAATGCGATTGCATATGATCTAAAAAATCAGACTTTTATAGATGTAACAAACGGTATATATGATATCAAAAATAAAAAACTAAATTCTATAAATGAAGAAAATTTTACAGACGATCCGCTAAGAATTTTAAGAGCATTCAGGTTTGCTTCGACTACAGGATTTGAGCTAGACGATACACTTTTAGCGATAATAACAAAATATAAAAATTTAATTACAAAACCTGCAAAAGAGAGGATTCATGACGAGTTGCTTAAACTTTTTGGCGGAGATTATGCCGCCCGAACTCTAATAAAAATGTATGATATGGCTATCCTTTCA
Source organism: uncultured bacterium (assembly GCA_902797575.1). Lineage (GTDB taxonomy): Bacteria > Cyanobacteriota > Vampirovibrionia > Gastranaerophilales > Gastranaerophilaceae > CAG-196. The sequence goes on along the minus strand of CADBTL010000163.1, from coordinate 11,674 downwards.
ATAATATTTCCTTTTGTTAAAGATATGGCTAAAGTTCCGCCAAACTCTCATCATCATTTGGATTTGATTCATCATTCCATAGAAACTGTTAATCAAATAGAATTGCAGTACAAGAGTCTTACTAATGAAGAGTGCAAGTATCATTTAAATAGCATAGATTTTGGAGGATATCCAAGAATAAATCATTTAAAATTAGCCGGTTTTTTGCATGATATAGGTAAGTATTCAACGTGGACAGTTGAACAAGATGGAAAAACAATTTGGAGTATAGATGACGGTTTACCATATCCGACAAGCTTAAACCTCAGGCATCGTTTTATAAAACATGATTCAGTCGGCGCCAAGATGGTTTTACCGATATTAAAAGAATTAAAGTTTTCTAATAAGCAGACTGAATATATATCTCAAATGATTAAACAGCATATATATCCGTCTAATGTAGTATCAGCACCTAATTTAGATAATAAAATTATGATGAGATATGTTAGAAAAATGGAAAATAATGTAATTGATAATATCATTTTAGCAAAAGCTGACAGATTATCGGCGCAAGGCCCTGATATTACTCACGAAATAACAGAAAACAATATTAACGGGCTAAATAAACTTCTTGAATTTTATTTAGAAGTAAAGCCGACATTAAAGCCTCTTCCAAAATTGTTAGATGGCAATGACGTAATGCAAATCTTAGGTTTAAAGCAGTCACCGGAATTAGGCAAAATCATGAAAGCTTTACTTGAATCTCAAATTAGCGGAGATATTAATACAAAGACGGAAGCTATTGAATTTGTGAAAAAATTAGCTCTCAAGCATGAATGTAACAGGTCCGTCATTAATTAATTCAACCTGCATCATAGCTCCAAATTTTCCGGTTTCGACTTTTATACCATATGACCGTATTTGAGAAATAAAGTATTCATATAATTCATTTGCAATAATTGGCGGTGCAGACTTATCAAAACTGGGACGAGTTCCTTTCTTACAATCACCGCATAATGTAAACTGAGAAACTATTAACATTTCTCCGTTTATATCAATTATTGATAAATTCATTTTGTCGTTATTATCCGGAAATATTCTTAAATTTACGACTTTTTTAGCGAGTTTGTCTACAGTTTCTTTTGTATCACCTTTTTCTATTCCTATTAATGATAGTAAACCTTTGCTAATAGAAGATATTTTATTATTGTTTATACTTACACTTGCATTCTTAACTCTTTGAATCAGGACTTTCATTTTCTTGCTCCGTTATTAATAATATAAAACTCTCGAGACGTCTCCCGAGAGTTTTATATTATATCTTTATTATCAAAAAACTATCTTAATTTTACTGTAACTGATTTAGCTTTTTGAGTGTATTCTAATTTATCTTCTCTTGATAACCAGCCTAAACCCATTTCAGCAAAATTTTCAGCTAAGCTTAAATCTTTTTTCATTTTGTTTATTGAAACTTCACCTTTAGTATTTAAGTAATTGTAGATAGTTCCAGCTGATTCAATAATTTGTTCTTGGATACTTTTTGCTTCTTTTGTTGTTCTAACCATTTTAAATCTCCTTCTATATCAGTGTGTGTTATAAGCAATTTTTGCTTACCAACTTATTGTATATAAAATGTTTTTTTTTCGCAAGAGGTTTGTATCATGTTTATGATAAAATAGTACATAAGGAGTATGTTATTAAATTTTGTTAAAGTCGAATTTCGAGAGCATGTTCTTATCGAAAAATATAATGAATTAATCTCAAAGGGAATAAAACCTTCAGAGATACTTTTTCTTGTCCAAAATTCAACGATAAAAAAACAGTTACAAAATAAGATACTTGAAAATATTTCTTTAAATGCAACAGAAAAACTAAACATACATTCTTTTTACTCTCTTGTATATAACACGTTACAGGATAATTGGTGTTTTATTGAAAATTCTTTGCGGGGTGAAAAGTCTTTTATTTTACCAAATCTTGTAGGATTGGAAGTATCCGCTTTATTATTAAAAGATATATTAAAAAAGATTGACGTAAAAGGTTATAATTCAAAAAAATCCTTGCTTCATCAAATATTCAGAAGATATGCACTAATTGTTCAAAACAATTTATCTAATGAAGATGTTCAGGAAAGAGCAAAAATTTTAAAAGAATCATTTGCTCCTGATGCAGAAATAATTATAAAGAAACTCTTACGAAAAACATTAGATTCAAGAAGTTTTGATTATTTAAGACAAACATTAATTTTTAATTTTGTGTATAAAAATACTGATTATTTTAAAGATATTAAATATCTGCTTATAGATGATGCAGATGAAATGACTCCTGTTTGTTTTGATTTTATTGAATATCTAAAACCTCAATTAAATGACTGGCTTATATGCTTTGATTCATTGGGCTCATCAAGATGCGGATACTTAAGTGCAGATACCTCTGTTGAATACAAGTTAAAGAAAATTTTTAATGAAGAAGTTCAAAATGATATAACGCAAAATGAATTTAAAAACGGAGAAATTATATTTTCCAATATATTAGAAAATAAACATGATAAACTCGAAAACTTTTCACTGGTTTCTCTTTCAAAAAGAGCCGAAATGTTGGATTATGCAATATCTGTAATAAGAAATTTGCTGTTATCAAAAAATGTTTCTCCAAATGATATAACGATAATAACGCCTCTTCAGGATGATATGTTACGTTTTACTTTAGAAGAAAATCTTTCTAAAAATTGTAATCTTGTATTTTTGAGCGGTAGCGAAAAGTTGATATCAAATCCTTTAGTAAAAGCAAGTTTAAATATACTGAGGTTAATGTTGGGGTTGGATGTTACGGATATTGACTTAAGAAGTATAATATCTGATTATATTGGGATTCCATTAATATATTCAAAGTCTATTATAGAGACGTATAATGAAACAAAATTATTGCCGGCGCAAATAGAATTCTATAATGAAAAGTACCAAAAATTTTACATTGCGTTCAATGAAATAAAAGATAAAAACATAAAATTTTCTCTAAAAGTTTATGAAATGTTTTACAGAGTGGTTGATTATGTTGACAAAGATAAAATAAACAAATTTAATTTTTTTATAAAAGAACTAAGAGACTTTGAAAGCGTTCTTGGAGAAAAAGAAGTTCAAGAAAGAATTGAAGATGTAATCGTACAGTTTGAAAATTCCATAATAGCAGAAAATCCAAGTACCACATTAGAGATACAAAAAAATGATTTAATTATAGCTACTCCGCAAAAAATTATTGACAATAAAATCTCTACCAAATATCAAATTTGGCTTGATGTTTCTCATTCAGATTGGGTAAAAACAGATACAGGGCCATTATACAACGCATGGGTTATGCAAAAAGATTGGACAAAAGAGGAATATACTGTAGAGGATGATATCTTTTTATCCCATCAAAAAATTGCAAGAATTTTAAGAAAATTGCTTCTTTTGTCAAAAGAACATACGTATGCGGTATCCAGTCTTTTTGACCCATTAGGGGTAGAAAATTTAGGCGGCATTCAATCATATCTTGAATCTTCTGCCAGTGAAACTTACAAATCTAAGCCTGCATTTAAGATTACACCAAGAGAAGATCAAAAACCTGTTTTAGAATTTCAAAATGGTTCAATGGCAATATCAGCCGTTCCGGGTGCGGGAAAAACAACTATCTTACTTGCTCTTATTATAAGGCTTATGACAAGAGGTGTAAATCCTCAAAATATATATGTATTAACCTATATGGACTCTGCAGCAAGAAACTTTAGAGAAAGAATCAAAAATATGTGTCCTGAATCAATACTACTGCCTAATATAAGTACTATTCACGGACTGGCTCTAAAGATTTTAAAAGAAAACTCCAATTTTGAAAGATTGAATTTAACGGATGATTTTGATATTTGCGATGATACACAAAGAATGAGAATTATTAAAAGTATCATAATTGAAGGCAGTAAAATAACAAAAACTGAATTAGAAGAATTTGACAGGGCAATCTCTGTTTTTAAACTTCAGGAAGGAGATATTGAAAAGCCGTCTTCCAATAAAAAAATAGAAAAATTTAAATCATTTTTTAAAGAGTACCAACAAAAATTAAAAGATGCTAATATGATTGATTATGATGATATATTAATTCTGTCTGTTAAACTGCTAGAAAAGAATCGTGATATATTAGAGTATTATCAGGATATTTGTGAATATATTATAGAAGATGAAGCTCAAGATTCATCTGCAGTCCAACAAAGATTAATTAAACTTTTGAGCGGAAAACACAAAAATCTTATCAGATGCGGCGATATAAATCAGGCTATTACTACAACGTTCTCTAACGCGGACGTAGAAGGTTTTCGTGATTTTATAAAATCGGCTGATAAAACCGTAGAAATGAATCATTCACAGCGTTGTACTCAAGATGTAATGTTACTTGCAAATAAATTGGTAGATTGGGGAACATCGATTTTGCCAAAAGCTTTTTACAAAAGTTATATGCAAGGAGTTGACGGTAAAAATCCTATATCATTGCATGCAATATTTTCACAAGTGTTTGATAATCAGTTTACGGAAAGAAATTATGTTCTTAAAGAAATAAAAAATGTTTTAACTCGAGAAAAAGATGCAACAATAGGAATCCTTTTAAGAAACAATTTTCAAGTTGCATCTTGGACTTCTTTTATTAACGACGCAGGACTAAAAACGATAACCAGAAGCGAATCACTGGGACAAAAAGGTGTATTTAATGCAATTTTTTCTATTTTAAAATTTATAAAAGATCCTTTTAATAATGAAGTCCTTGCAGATACATATGAGCAATTGTCAGAGCTTGGTTTTTATAAGCAACGTTTGCAAGTGGAGATAAGAAATTGTGAAAAACCTTTTATACAGAAGAATGATGATGAACTTGATAGTAATTCTCTTGCACAGTTTTTATGGGACATGCAATATTGGCTGAATTCTTCAACTCTCCCGCTTGAAGAATTAGTAATCAGAATCGGATTATTTTATTACACCAGCGATATAGAAAAGTCCAATGTTTATTTGATAGCAATTTTGGTAAAAAGATTAAATGCGCAAAATAATTTTAATTTAACTTTAGAAAGACTTGAAGAACTTTCAAAGAGGCCGTCTTTAAGCGGATTTAAATTTTTCTCCGAAGAAGAAGATAAAGATGCAGCAAAAGGAAAAGTGCAAATTATGACACTTCATAAATCAAAGGGCGATGAATTTGATTATGTATTTTTACCTGAGATGAGTGAGAAATCTTTATCAATAGATGTTACAAAAGCCAAATTGAAATCTTCATCAACTTTTATGGAGGAAGTAAAATCTTTTAATCCGGCTTATAAACATAAGTCTGAATTAGAGCTAAAAGAATTTAATTCGGAAGAAACTTTAAGGCTTTTATATGTTGCAATTACACGTGCGCAAAAGAAACTTTATATAACTGCATCATCAAAAGCAAAAGCATTTGGTAAAGAAATAGCTCAAGAGCCAAGTGTTATTTTTGAAACTATTTTAGAGTAAAATAAAATGCAACATGTTATTCTTGTTTTGAGCTCCTTTTTAATCATATTTAACATGTCCTTTATTCTAATTCCTTTACCCCCCTTCCTTTACCCCCTTCCTTTCCCCCCCTTGAATTTTTTAGCAGTATTTAGTAGAATTGTCTTAGAAAATACGTATTTTAAGAAGAGGTAATATTAATGTTCGAACGTTTTACAGAAAAGGCGATCAAGGTTATTATGCTGGCGCAGGAAGAAGCCAGAAGACTTGGTCATAATTTCGTCGGAACTGAGCAAGTTTTGCTTGGTCTTATAGGCGAAGGTACCGGAATCGCAGCTAAAACACTTAAATCAATGGGAGTCAATTTAAAAGATGCTCGTGTAGAAGTTGAGAAAATAATAGGTAGAGGCTCCGGATTTGTTGCTGTTGAGATTCCGTTTACTCCAAGAGCAAAAAGAGTGTTAGAACTTTCGTGGGATGAAGCAAGACAGTTAGGTCATAACTATATCGGTACGGAACACTTATTGCTTGGCTTAATAAGAGAAGGCGAAGGTGTTGCAGCTCGTGTCTTGGAAAATTTAGGTGTCGATTTAAATAAAGTAAGAAGTAATGTTGTAAAAATGCTTGGTGATTCCAAACCAACAGCTGGTTCCGGTGTTGGCGGCGGTTCAAGTTCATCTTCGTCATCTTCTTCTGCTAGTAAAGTTAAAACTCCAAGTTTGGATGAGTATGGAACCGATTTAACACTTGCTGCGTCAGAGATGAGATTAGATCCTGTTGTCGGCAGAGAAAAAGAAATTGAACGTGTTATTCAAATTTTGGCAAGACGAACAAAAAATAATCCTGTTCTTTTAGGTGAACCTGGAGTCGGTAAAACGGCTGTAGCAGAAGGACTTGCAATAAGAATTGTAAATAATGAGGTTCCGGATATATTAGAAGATAAAAAAATTATTCAGCTCGATATGGGTTTATTGATTGCAGGAACAAAGTATAGAGGTGAATTTGAGGAACGTCTAAAAAAAATTATGGACGAAATCAGACAAGCAGGAAATGTTATTCTTGTAATTGATGAAATGCATACTTTGATAGGTGCAGGTGCTGCTGAAGGTGCAATTGACGCGGCAAATATATTAAAACCCGCTTTATCAAGAGGGGAATTGCAAGTTATTGGAGCAACAACATCTGATGAATACAGAAAATATGTTGAAAAAGACTCTGCACTGGAAAGACGTTTCCAACCTGTTATTATTGAAGAACCTACAATAGATGAAACAATTGAAATTATTCGTGGATTAAAGTCGAAATACGAAGAACACCATAATTTGAATATTTCTGATGAAGCGATTATTGCAGCAACAAAATTATCAAGCAAATATATAAACGATAGATTTTTGCCTGACAAAGCTATTGATGTTATAGATGAGGCATCTTCTAAAGTTCGTTTAAAGGTTTGCACTTTGTCACCGGAAGGAAAAGAACTTGATAAAGAGTTAAAAGCAATTATCAAAGAAAAAGAAGATGCTATAAGAAATCAAGAATTTGAACGAGCTTCTGCTTTACGGGATGATGAAGCAAATATGAAAGATAGAATTCGTGAAGTTTCTGAAGAGTGGAGAAGGCAGAATGATGCCAACAAACCGACTGTAACTGAAGATGATGTAGCTCAAGTTATTGCAACAATGACCGGTGTTCCGGTTACTAAGTTGACAGAAGGTGAGTCTGAGAGATTGATGAAGCTGGAAGATACTCTTCATAATCGTGTAATTGGTCAATCAGATGCAGTGGTAGCAATATCAAAGGCTATTAGAAGAGCAAGAGTTGGTTTAAAATCGCCAAACAGACCAATTGGAAGCTTTATTTTCTCAGGACCAACTGGTGTTGGTAAAACAGAACTTGCAAAAGCATTAGCAGAAGCAGTTTTTGGCAGTGAAGATAATATGATTCGTGTTGATATGTCAGAGTTTATGGAAAAACATTCGACTGCGAAACTTATCGGTTCACCTCCTGGATACGTAGGTTATGATGATGGCGGGCATATGTCAGAGTTAGTTCGAAAGAAACCTTATTCAGTAATCTTGTTTGATGAAATTGAAAAGGCTCATCCAGACGTATTCAATATTTTGTTACAAATATTGGATGATGGCCGTTTAACTGATGCAAAAGGTAAACATATCAACTTTAAAAATACAATCATAATCATGACGTCAAACGTTGGTGCAAGTATGATTACGACTCAAGGAAAGTTAGGATTTTCTGCTTCAGCAGATGATGCTAAAAAAGATAAATACGAAAAATTAAAAGATACAGTAAATGAAGAGCTTAAGAAAGCATTCAGACCTGAGTTCTTAAACCGTATTGATGACATTATTGTATTCTCACACTTAAGCAAGGAAGAAATAAGACAAATTGTTGACTTAATGATGAAAGACTTGTTTAAGAGACTTTCTGAAAGGGAACTTTCTATTGAAGTTACTGATGAAGTAAAAGATTACCTTGCTAAAGACGGCTATAATGAAGCATATGGCGCAAGACCTCTTCGTAGGCTTATTCAAAGAAAAATTGAAGATCAACTTGCAGAAGAGATATTGAGTAATGCTTATCAACCGGGAGATACAATTCTTCTCAAGTTAGATACTTCAGAAGGCGAAGGAAAAGAAAAACTTGTTTTCGAAAGAAAAGAAGGTCACGCCAAAGAAGAACCTGTAGAAATAGCTTAACTAATAAATATGCAAAAAAAAACGACACCTGTATTAAGGTGTCGTTTTTAAGTAGCAAATTTTTTTTTTACACGTTTTTTATAATGTATGAATACAATATATCCTATACAATTTTATACTGCTTTTAAATCAAATAATGATGATAAATATATTGCATATGATGATTCTATTTCTCAAGAACGTAGAAATTATATAAGAGCTCATTATGATAAACTGCAAATGCCTTATTATAGTATTTATGAAAAAAAAGGACAATTAACTGAATATCAAATGAAACTTGAACTTAGAGAGTTAGAGAAACGTCATGGAATAGAGAGGATTGATGGTACAGATATATATAGAGGGCAAACTCTTGTTGATAGACCTCAAGATTTATATCTTTTGCAAAGTAAAGGGATAAAAACAGTCATTGATTTAGTAGGGTACGGAGATAGCTATAAAACAACTGTAAATAATGCGGGAATGGATTACTTTGAATATAGTATTTATGATAATTGGTGGAATAGAACGGATTTCTCAAGTCCAAAATACATAGAAGGATTGGTAGATTTTCTGCATAAAATGCAACACGGTGATATATACATAGGATGTCAGCATGGTTCTAATGATACAGATATAGCAATGATTTTAAATGATTTTTTTAATCCGTTTGTCGAAAATAAAATTAAAACAAAAATATCTCCAATGGATGCAGATTTCCCTATAAAATTAAATACAATTTATGATGCATTGACATCGAAAGATAAACTAAAATTGTCTTGGACAAAGGAATTTGAACAAAGAGTTATAAAAAAACTTTTAACTATTTAAATTAAGCTCTATAAAATATTTCTTTAGCTTGATATTTGTTAACCAAATTTTCTTGCTCATTACGAGAGTACAAACTCATAACATAAGAGGTTAGTCCGGTAAAGCCAATTGCAGATGTTGTTTGTATTAAAAATTGTTTCATTCTGCTCTCCATGTTTTTTGTAAAAAAGGCAGAAGCCGCAACACCGACTAAAATTGAACCCCAGAATACAATATTTGAATACAAGTTTAAGTTTTTGTCTTTCGCACTGAATTCATTTGCAAATTTTTTAGCATTCTTTTGCGGAACTTTATAATAACGTTTGTATCCGCTTTTATATTTAGCATCAACTTGCAAGTATCCGTTTTCTAATGGTTTAGTGATTGTAGTTGTAACTGCCATAAGAGAGCTCCTTTATACGCTATAAAACTTGTAAATATTTTAAATTGATAATATTTTAACAATATCTTTACAAAAATTTACTTATTTAGTTTGAACTCCGAATAAAGATAATTAAAAATCTTTAGAATTTATTTATGTTATGATTTAATTATGTGGAGATAATTTGTATGGGTAAATATCATTTTATAGCAATAGGTGGTGTAGGTATGAGCGGTCTTGCAAAATACTTGCTTGAGGGCGGTCATACTGTAACCGGTTCTGATGTGGCAGAGACAAAATACGTAGATAAATTAAGAAAGCTTGGTGCAATTATAAATATAGGTCATAGTGCAGAAAACGTTCCTGATGATTCAATTGTTGTAGTAAGTTCTGCTATCAGAAAAGATAATCCCGAAGTTTTACGGGCAATTGCGAAAGGGTTAAAAATATATCATCGTTCAGGTTTGCTGAGAGAAATATCTGAGCAAGCACAAAGTACCGGCAAATGTTTTATAGGTTTTTCAGGAACTCACGGAAAAACAACAACAAGCGGTCTTTGTTCATATGTACTTGAAAAATCAGGCTATAATCCGTCTTTTGTAGTTGGTGGTTTGGTGCCGGAATTGGAAATTAATGCTCAAAACAAAGATGGTAATACGTTTATAGCAGAACTTGATGAAAGTGACGGTACTATTGTTAAGTATTCACCTGATATTCTGGTTATTAATAATTTGGAAGAAGACCATCTTGACTATTATACAAATGGACTTTCTGATTTAATTAAAACTTTTGAAACTGAAATATCAAAATCAAAAAAAGTTATTGTAAATAGTGATAATGCAGGAATAAAACTCTTAAAAGAAAACTTTATAACTTTTGGCTTAAATGACGCTGATTATGTTGCAAAAAATATTATATCTACGCAGGAAAGCACTGAATTTGAGATCCTGTATAAGGAAAACTTGTTAGGCAAAGTTAAAATACAGCTTGCAGGAATTCATAATGTTTATAATGTACTTGCTGTTGCTGCAGCAATAAATGAAGCCGGAATAAATTTTGATGATGTAAAAGACGCATTTTACGGTTTTACCGGCATGGGACGGCGTTTTCAACACGTATGCGGCTTTGACGGAGTAGAAGTATATGATGATTATGCTCACCATCCTACGGAAATAAAAGCTACACTTGATGCTGCAGCTGCAAAGTTTGGAAAAGAAAATATTGTAGCAGTTTTTCAACCTCACAGATATTCAAGATTAAAAGCCTTATGGAATGAATTTAAGTCGGCTTTTGATGATGCAGGCAGAGTAATTGTAACAGATGTTTATGCAGCATCGGAAGATCCGATAGAAGGGATTAATTCTGAGCTGTTCGCAGAAGAGTTAATTGGTTCTGAGTATTTGTCTGGAAGTATTGGTGATGTTGCCAGAAAGCTGTTTCCATCATTACACCAAGGCAATGTTGTGATTGGTTTAGGAGCCGGAACAATTACTGTATTAGGCAAAGAACTTGAAAAATGTTGCTAAAATATTATTGCAATTCAACTTTTAGCATATAAAATATAAGTGTATTATTAACACTCGATAGGAATATGTTATGGCTAAAAATATTAGAAATATTGCAATAATTGCGCACGTTGACCACGGAAAAACAACACTTGTCGATTGTATGTTAAAGCAAAGCGGTGTTTTTAGAGAAGGTCAGCAAGTTCAGGAACGGGTTCTTGACAGTAACGATTTGGAAAGAGAACGTGGTATTACTATTCTTTCCAAAAATATATCAATTAATTACAAAGGTACTAAAATTAATGTTGTAGATACTCCGGGACACGCAGATTTTGGCGGCGAAGTAGAGCGAGTATTAGGAATGGTTGATGGTGCATTGTTGATTGTTGATGCAGCAGAAGGTCCGATGCCGCAAACGAGATTCGTATTATCAAAAGCGCTGGAACTCGGTATAAAGATTATTGTTGTAATTAATAAGATTGATAAACCGGCAGCTGATCCGGATGGTGCATTAGATAAGGTGTTTGATTTATTCACTGAATTAACTGACAGAGAAGATTTGATAGATTTTCCATATATATATGCAAGCAGTTTAAATGGTTATGCAATTAAAAATTTAGACGACGAAAAGAAAGACATGGTTCCTTTATTGGATTGTATTATTGCAAATATTCAAGAACCCGCAGGCGATTCTTCAAAACCATTTCAGTTTAGAGCAACAACTTTAGACTATAATGAATACGTAGGTAGAATTGTTATAGGCAGAATTGTGAATGGTGTTATTCATTCTCAAGATCAGGTTGC
>CADBTL010000162.1 GCA_902797575.1 uncultured bacterium | reverse complement strand
GAAATGTAATTGTAAACATCGGTAAAACAGATGCAATAATGCCGCAAAGAGAACAAATTCCAAGAGAATACTATAAACCGGGTAACAGAATCAGAGTTTTTGTTCTTAATGTTAAAGAAACAAACAGACTGCCGCAAGTTATTGTTTCTCACGCACATCCTGAAATTGTAAGAGAATTATTTGAACTTGAAGTTCCGGAAATAGAAGACGGCATTGTTGAAATTAAATCAATCTCTCGTGAAGCAGGTTTCAGAACAAAGATTGCTGTTTGGTCTAATGACCCTGAAGTTGATTCTGTCGGAGCTTGCATAGGACCTAGAGGCAGCAGAATTCAAACCATTGTAGGTGAATTAAAGAATGAAAAAATTGATATCGTTCGCTGGTCTGAAGACCCTGTAGAATACATTGTAAACGCAATTTCTCCGGCAAGAGTAGTATCCGTTGATATTATTACTGATGGTGAAGATCAAAAAGATGCACTTGTAGTAGTGCCTGATGATCAATTATCTTTAGCAATCGGAAGAGAAGGACAAAACGTAAGATTAGCTCATAGATTAACCGGTTGGAAAATTGATATTAAATCTGTTTCGCAAATGGAAAAAGAAGAGGCTGAAGGTATAAATACAAGAGATTCTTCTTCTAACTATGACTATGAAGAAGCAGAAGAACGTGCAGTTGACTCAGATGAAATTCAAGAAGAAATTGAAGAAGAAATGAATCAACAAGCTTATGATGAAGAAGATTTAGCTCAAGCTGCTGAAGAAGAAACTTCTGAAGATGCTTCTGAAGAAGTATAGTAAAACATATTAAAAATAAAAAAAGACTTTGGATAATCTCCAAAGTCTTTTTTATTATTTAAACAATTTTATTCTTCAAATTGCTCTGCAACTTCAAATGGTTGTTCAGAGAGTTTTAGCGTTTCTCTGTCAATAATACCACGTTTTAATTCAGTAAATGAAGCCTTTTTAGAATTAAATTTTTTCTTCAAGAATTCATATGCTACTTTTGGATCACATTTTGTTCCGCAAGTAAATAAATCTACTGCAGCATAACCCAATTCCGGCCAAGTATGAATAGCTAAATGACTTTCAGATATAATAACAACACCTGAAACACCGTACGGATTAAACATATGAAAGCACTTCTGAACGATTGTTGCACCACACTCCAGAGCTGCATCTATCATGTACTTTTCTACTTTATCACTGTTATTAAGAATATTAGAATCGCATTCAAAAAATTCTGCAAGAACGTGTTGACCTAAGTTTACTGTGTCAAGATTTGCATGAGCCTCTAGCTCTTTGAGTGAAGATGATACAACTGTCAATTCATGTGCCTCCTATTCTACCGGTAATTCAATGTTACCAATCTGAAACCTTTTTCGATTGCTTCTCTTCTCTGCATATTTTTGCGGGGAAAATCTGCACTTATATATAATACTATAAAAAACAAAAATTTTGTAAAATTTACACTTTATGAACTATATATTAACAAATCGTTACATTGCGAACAATATATTACTCATCCATTAAAAAATGTATGACTGAAACGTATTCATATAGTTGACACAAGTCTATATATAATTGTTTTCTAGCCCTTAACAGCTCCGTCATTTTCTCCCGATATAAAATATCTTTGCATCATTAAGAAAAATATAATTATCGGAATTGTAGATATAATTGAGCCTGCTGCAATAAATCTCCAATTTGCGGAGAACATGCCTTGTAAATTATTTATCCCGACCGGAAGAGTATACATAGACTCTTTTGTCAGCATAATACTCGGCCAAAGAAACTCACCCCACGAGCCTATAAACGTAAAAACAGCAAGTACTGCAAGAGTCGGCTTTACCATCGGCAGAACAACCCTTGTAAACATCTGAAATACATTACATCCGTCAACAATTGCAGCTTCTTCAACTTCTCTTGGGATTTTTAAAAATGCCTGACGCATTAAAAAGATACCAAATGCACTTACTGCAAAAGGCATTACAAGACCGATATATCCCATTACACTGTTTACGCTATCTATGAGATGAAGTTTTAACGTTATAATATAAACAGGAAGCATTATAGCCTGAAACGGAACCATTATCGTTGCAAGTATTGAGAAAAACACTATGCGCTTACCTCTAAACTGCATTCTGGCAAGCGGATAAGCAGCCAGTGAAGAAAGAATTAAATTTAGAATAACTGTTAGAGCAGCAACAATAACGCTATTCCAAAAATATGCCATAAAATCAACTTTTCCCCAAACATCAATATAGTTTTGAAACGTAAAATCCGTTGGAATAAGCTTAGGCGGATAAGCAAAAATATCCTCGCTTATTCCTTTTAGGGAGGTAGACGTTAACCATATAAACGGAAATATTGATAACAACGATGTTATTATCAATACTGCATGTATTAAAGCTTTTTTTAAACTCTTTTTTAGCAAAATTTTATTTTCCCTATAGCTATTTTACCACATTTTCAATTTTTTATTCTACTCAAAAACCATTCTATAATTTATATCAGCAGTTTTATTTATATTGCCGAAAGGATTTTCTTTCCAAAGTTTCATATTAAATTCTGCTGGCAAATCCTTTATTTCAACTTTATAATACGGTTGAGGCGGTGCAAGATTATTGCATCCGCCAGGCAAACCACAAGCGTATCCGTGTGTATAATATCCGTTTATACTATGTGTATTACTTGTAAAAGCATTTTCTTTTATATTATACATACTATCAACTGCTGCATAATGAAATCCTAAATCATTTGCATTAGCATCATGCAAATAAATTGTATCTATATGCTTTTCTTTTAGTGAGTGGAATTTTATATAAGCACTAATAGTTTTTGTATTTTTGTCATACGTAATTTTGTACGGTAGCATGTAATCCTCTTCTGAACAAGAATAACCATATTTTGAAAAATTAAATGGCGGGACTGATACATATAACAATAATTCCGGATTAAGTATGCCCACACTTGCATTTGATACTCCTATACCGGCATTCATATTTCCATCATTATAGCCACCAAAACAAGTTATGCGAGCCGTTATCCAAGGCAGCCTATTTTCAATTCTAAAAATTTGCAAGTTAGGCAAGTATCCATCAATCCAATGTATCGGAGATGTTCTAACCGCTTCAGTTCGTAATTCTAAAATATCATCCCTAGTCATTCCGCTAAAATCCTTCATTGGCTCAACCGGAATACCAATTACATCAGAATCAGTTTCATTATTAAGTCTGATAGGCTGTGTTGATTGCTCCTCATAAATTGCAATATCATTACTTGAATTATTATCATGGGTGAAAAATTGTTCAATTTGAGATATAAGATTATTTTCTGCATTTGTTCTTAGATTGTCAAATGCAAGCACTCTTAGCAAATTGATTACTAATGCAATAAAAAATGCTATTATTATTAATCTTAGTAATTCAAGTAATGGTTGTCTTTCCATATTATTAAATCCTTTTTTTAATCCGGAGTAGCCTGACATGACTCTGTCATCCTTTATTTACCCCCTTTATTTACCCCTTCCTAATGCAGAAGCTTTTTCTGTAGTATTTTTAATTACTTCATAAAAAAGTTTTTCTGTATCATATTCATTCATGGTATCTATTCCTACAGCAGTACATCCGCCTTTTGTTGCGACATTTGATACCAATTGTTCCATTGATATATCTCTGTTAAGCGCCATTTTAGCGGAGCCTATTGCGGTCTGAATACTTAACATCAATGCTTTTTCATAATTCATACCGAGTTTTTCACCGGCTCTTGCAATACCGTTAATGACTTTATAATAAAACGCAGGACCTGAGCCTGAAATCGCCGTTACTATGTCAATTTGACTTTCTTCATCTACAACCACACATTTACCGATTTGAGAAAGCAATTCTTTTACAAAGTTAATATCAGCTTCATCAGCGTATTTGCCTCCTACCATACCACTCATACCTTCTCCGATTAGAGCGGGAGTATTTGGCATAACACGAATAACCCTGCTTTTTTCAGACAGATTATTTTCAATTTTAAAAGTATTTACTCCCGCTGCTACAGAGACAATTAATTTTTCTTGAGTTACAAAGGGTTTTATCTCTTCCAAAATTCCGATTATTTGATTTGGTTTTGCTGCAAGAAATATAACATCAGATTTTTTTACAAGTTCTTTGTTATCCAAAATAACATCTATACCTAATTCTTCAGATTTTTCTTTAAGACCTTCCGGAAGGGATTTTGTCGCCAATAAATTTTCTCTTGTTCTAAAACCTGTTTTTATAAGACCTTTGATAATAGCTCCTGCCATTTTCCCTGAGCCTATGAAACCAATATTTTCATATCTATACATAATAAAAACCTCTCCTTCATATCAATAACTTTATTATGAAGCTATGTTAGAAAATTTGCAAGAAAATAGATTTACTACACTATATGATGGATATTTTTACAATAGAGTAAAGAATAATAAAAAAATGACGATTAGGTTAGTATGAAAAGCCTAAATGGTTTTTCATACCTCCTCCCCAAGTCTGGTAGCCGTTCTCAAAAGAAACGGCTTTTTTTTAGGGGTAAAGGGGTAAAGGGGTAAATAAAAGATGGCAGAGCCGCGTCAGGTTACTCCGGTTGTTAAAAAAGGGGTAAAGGGGTAAATAAAAGATGACAGAGCTGCGTCAGGTTACTCACATTGTTAAAAAAAAGGGGATTGGGATAAGAAGTAATTGCTAAATAGTCCTTTGTATAAATGATTAAGCGTATTCAGATGGTAATTTATTGGAAACAAATGCACTTAAATCATTTATTCTGTTATTCCACCCTTTTCTGAATACTTCTTGAGATGGATCATTTGCTATTATATTATTTAGGAATGTCTTTCGCATTTCTATAAATTTATCAACATCACCATTACATTCTTTAATGGCACGTTTTAAGCTTTCATTATACGGACCGCTGTGATTTGCCCAATCAAACATGCACATTGCAAATTTAGGATCATCTACCTTATCTGCGCCAATCTCTTTAAAGAATCCTTTGTATATTTCTATAGCTTCTTCTTTTGTTAAGTTTTTAACGCTTTGACGTGGTAAACCTTTTTTATCTCTATATCCGTCATACGTTTTTTGAGTAACACCCTTATTTGTTGCGCCGCCTTTATCGTTAGGATGATTAACATACCCGCCTTCGTGTTCAAATACAAAATCCATCATAGTCATAAAACACTCCTCTTTACTTGCGGCCATGACAGTATTGGTAGTTGTTTGCAACTTTTTCTTTTCTATCTTTTTACTTTCAGTTTGTTTCTTTTCCGGTTTAGCTTCTTTTGGTTCTTCTGTTTTCTTTTCTGCCGGATTAACTTTTGGTGTTAATGGGTAAGGGAAACCAAAAAAGTACGGATTATATGGATTTGGATAAGATGATTGTTGATATGATGAATTAAAATAATCAAATCCGGAATAATAATTTAATGGTTGATTATTGCATTCTATTGACGGTTTCATTGCAAAATCCCATATAGATGTATTTACATTTGAAAAATCAACTGATGGATAATATGGATTTGCATATGTAGACGGCATAATATTTGTTTGCATTTGAGGGAAACCGCATCCCCAAACAGACGGAAAAGGATTCGCAAAAGTTTCAAAATCAACTCTGTTATAGTTGTACCCGCCGCCAAAGAACGGAAAAGACATACCACAACCAAACGGACTGTTTGCAAGTAATCCGAACGTAAAACCGCTCATAAAATTATTAATAATATCTCCAAATCCCATCTTGAAAAATCCAATCCGTTCTTAATCCATCTATATATATAAAGTATTTTTTCTAACCAAAATTGCCTAATTTTAGAAATCCAATAAAATAACTGTTACATTTGTTACATTGGGAGGATGCGGAAAAAGTCGAAAGGGGTAATGGGGGTAAATGAAGTATGACTAGGCTCCGTCATCCCTCATTTACCCCTTCATTTACCCCTTTTTCAACAGGCGGAGTAGCTTGACTAGGCTCCGTCATCCCTCATTTACCCCTTCATTTACCCCTTTTTCAACAGGCGGAGTAACTTGACGAAGCTCCGTCATCCCTCATTTACCCCCTCATTTACCCCATTTTTCAACAGGCGGAGTAGCTTAGCGTAACTCTGTCATATTTTATTTACCCCTTCATTTACCCCTCGACTTTTTCCGCACACTCAAAATTAATATTACCTAATTATATTAAACATTTTGATGATTATTTTTCTGAAATTTCGTAAATAATTATGGTATGCATAATTCTCTTTGGTTTAACAATTTAAATAAGCCGTTTTTACAACCGCCGGAATGGATTTTTTCACCGGTATGGATAATACTATACGGAACTTTGCTCATTGCACTAATACTTTATTCCGTAACAATTACTACTAAATCTAAAAAAAGCGGATACGTTATTTTTTTAGTACATATGGTATTTAATCTTTTATGGAGTCCGGTATTTTTTATCCTGCATAAAATAGATATTGCTTTTTTTATAATACTTATAATGGATATTACGGCATTTGTCTTTGTTAAAAAGTTTTTTGCGATTTCTAAAGCTGCAGGTTTTATCTTAATTCCGTATCTTGCGTGGATATTATTTGCAACATACTTAAACCTTCAATTTTTAAGACTCAACTGATAATACTTTATATCTACTGCTTTTGGAGAATGATATAAAAAAAGATAACACTAAAATAAAACTATGGAGGTTTAATTTATGAAAAAGTTCTTATTTTTATTTGCCCTTGTAATATCATTGCCCGCTTACGCTTTATGCCCAATCGACGGAGAGAGCGTTTGCTCAATGCAGAATTTTAAAACAAATTCAAATCCGCTATTCCAAACCCCATCATCCGGAATTGATACGAACACAAATCCAACCCAACTACAACCATTTAACAGTAATAAAACTAATTTAGAAATGCAAACTCAAAACAACAACTTGAACTATAATTCAAATTGTCAATTTGGGAACTGCTATGATAATACAAAACAAGAAACAAAAGCACAGTAATAATTCTATTTTACTTACCAAATACAGGCGGAGGCTGAATATACAGCGGTTTAAGCTTTGACCACTCCGAATCAGTTTTTGTTAATGCTAATTGTGACAATATGTCACCAAGCGGATAATCTCCCGATTGATATGATATTGCATTAGAAGCAAAACCTTCTAACCGTTCTTTAAGACTGTCATCAGTTATAATTCGCTTATCCTTAACAAGCTTTTCCACTTCTGACATATCAATAGCACCCTTGATTTCACCATCATACACATAAGCTTTGTTTTTTCTGGCATCTAAAACAACTAAATCATTGTCGCCAAGAATTCGAGACAAGATTTCCAAAGAAGAAACACCTACAGTTTTTATATTAAGCTGTTGAGCAAGAACCCTTGCAACAGTTACACAAGCTCTTATTCCCGTAAAACTGCCCGGTCCTATATCAGTTGCTATCATATCTATGTCATTTGGAGTTATTCCTGCATCTTTTAATACTTTTACAATAGTAGAAATCAGATACGCAGAATGATAGTTTTCACCGTCAGACTTAATTATCTCACTTCTGATAATTTTATTATCCTTTGATAGCGTAATATAAGTTTTATCAAGACAAGTGTCAAAAGAGAGTATTATCATATACTTAATCCCTCAATAATTTTCGTATTTTTATTGCCGATAGATTTGAATGAGTATATTCTTGAATCATCGTCATCATATGTTACATTTATTTCTATTCTCTCAAAAGGAAGCTCACCTTGAGAAAATTCAGCCCATTCTACAAAAGTAATTTTTTTGCCTTCGGAATATTCCCTAAGCTCTTCTGTAATCGTACTAATGCCGGTATGTTCAAGCCTGTATAAATCAAAATGATAAACAGGAATAGATGCACTATGGTACTCATTCAGAATAACAAAACTGGGACTTGTTACTTTTTCTTTTATACCTAAAGCTTCTGCTACAAATTTTACGAAAGCTGTTTTTCCCGCTCCAATTTCTCCGAAAAGATTAATAAAACATCCATTCTCTTTGATAAGAGAGGCAAATTTATACGCTAACTTCTTAGTGTCTTCAATTGTTTCACATTTTTGAATAAAATTTTCTTGCATACAAATATTTTACCATAACAAGATAATGATGCTGACAAATCGAAAATTTGTAAAATTAAAAAATAGAATTTTCAAATATTTACATTGAGTCACGCTTTTTGTAAAATAAAATTAATGCTTAAAATTGTGGAGAGGTGTCCGAGCGGTTTAAGGTGGCGATCTCGAAAGTCGCTGTGGGGGAAACTCTACCGAGGGTTCGAATCCCTCCCTCTCCGCCACTTCTAAAAACCAATAAACTTGTTGTGAGAATGGATTCTACCTTTTAACAGGTATAGTTTAACAGGACATTTCATTTGAACTCTTAAATTGATTATTTGGCAAAGTTCAGTGTGTGTTTAGGTTTGG
>CADBTL010000161.1 GCA_902797575.1 uncultured bacterium | reverse complement strand
TTCTTACTACCGTGTGGAGTAAATATTTTTAAATTCGATATCAAATTTGCAAATATATTCTTATTATATTCATTTTTAAATTTTACCCTAAGATTGTAACAAAATCTTTACATCTAAACCTAGACCTCAATAGAAATGGGGTGTATAACCGTATGTGCTTACTTGTGTTTCTTTAATAACAATGGTTAGAGGTTTATTTGTTATAAACTTTTATATTTTATATGTAATAGACATTGTTATACTAATGTAGTAAAATCTTGATATTGAATTAAGGAGAGGATAGTGGGAGATAAAAAATTTATTCTGAATGCTGATGATTTTGGTATGAGTGAGGCATATAATACTGCAATTTTAGAGGGTTATAATGCCGGAATCTTAAAAAGCACAAGCCTTGTCGCTAATGGTGAAGCGTATGAACAAGCTTTGAGTCGTGTTGTTGATGCTTGTCCTGAATTGGGAGTCGGTATACATTTAAATATTATTGAGGGTAGCTCTTTGGTGAGTGATTTAAGAGAGTTAACAGACCAAAATGGTGTTTTTATAAACTCATACGGTCAGTTAATATTAAAAGCTTATAACTTTAAAAATAAAGATTTTATGAATCAGCTTGAGCAAGAATTTCGTGCTCAGATTGAAAAAATTACAACTGATTTGGAAAAAATAGGAAGAAAAGTTACTCATATTGATTCACACGTTCACACTCACGCTATTACGCCTATATTTAATCTTGTATGCAAATTGGCAAAAGAATACGGTATAAATCAAATCAGAACTCAGTTTGAACATTTTTACACCGTACCGGATTTAATGATACATTTAAATTCAAAATACTTTATTAACCTTATAAAAATTGCGTTATTAGATACTTTTACCTCTATAAATAAACCAATAGCAAAGCAATACGGCTTAAATACAAATGATTATCTTATTGGTGTCGGGTATACGTCCATGATGAATTCTTTGACGGTTTCTTGCGGATTAAATGCACTAAAAAATAAAACCCACATAGTTGCAGAGGCTCTCATTCATCCATGTCGGTATGAAGACGGAACAATTGACGGCCATTTTGCGGAATACAGAATAACTCAAAACGATAAATTAAAAGAAAAAATTGAGCGCATGGGGTATGATATAGTTAATTATTTGTAGAAAGAGTGCAGAATCTGCTGCATTTTATTCCCAACGAGTTTTTTCAACAAAAGATTTTACCGCCTCAGATATATCTTGAGGTGTGTCAAGCGCTGTTGGCTTATTGTCGGATTGCAGGAATATATCATTAGGCAAACCCTCTCGAATTTTATTATAAATACTGAGGGTTCCGTATAAAAGTACGGAAGTTCCTGCAACGCACAACATTGCAATCAAAAACTTTTTGGCAATTTTTTTCTTGCTTATCGGCTCTTTAAATCTTGCAGGCAATTCTTCCTTAGGTGCAATTACGTCAGTTTCTGCTGTTTGCTGTGAATTACTGTTTAATTCTGCAGTGTCTTCTTCCGATATTGTTTCAATGGAATTTTCAGGTGTTAAAACACCCGATGTATCCTGCTCTTCAATTGCAAGAACAGGATACATCAGTGAACACGTAATTAAGATTGCAAAAATTTTATTCATTAAATTTTATTGTCCTTCTGTTTTTGTTTTTTTATTGTTGCTTTTAGCTTTATTGGCGCCTCTGTTTGGTCTTCTTGAACGTTTTTGTGCAGTTTTTTTTGTTGAAGATGTTTTTTCTTCGGTAGTTTCATCTTTAACTTCGTTATTTTCCGGTGTTGCAATTTTTTCTTCTTTTACAACAACGGTTTTTTCATCAATAATAGGTTTAATCTCAGAATCAGAGTTAATAACGGTTTGTGCTAATGTTTCATCCGTTTTTTGGACCTTCTTGCGTCCTCTGCCTCTTGTGGATTTTGTTTGTTTTTCTTGTTTTTCTTGCTTTTCTTGTGAAATTTCCTGAACTTCTGCCTGAGCATTTATTGCAGGACTTTCAGTTTGTTCAATTTTCGGTTCAGGTGGCTGAACTGGTGTTGCTTCAATTTGAGGTTTGTTATTTTCAGCATTATCATTAGCACCCTTATTGTTGAACTTATTATTTGAGAACTTCTTTCTGTCATTCATTGGAAGTTTAATTTTTGCTGCTTTTGCTCTATATTCGCCTTCTGCTGTTGCGGATGCAAATTTTAAATCCTCCATTATGTAGCCGTTACCTTGACAATGCGGACATCTCTTAGCAAATATTTCACTAATAGCTTGGCCTTGTCTGTGTCTTGTCATTTCAACCAAACCTAAATCTGACAATTGACCTACTTGCGGTTTTGCTTTATCCACTTCCATTGCAAGTTCAAGTTCTTCCATCATAGTCAGTTTATCAATACGATTAGTCATATCAATAAAGTCTATGATAATCATTCCGCCAATATTACGTAATCTTAGTTGACGGGCAATTTCATGAACCGCTTCAATATTTGTTTTTAATATAGTTTCATCTTGTGTTGCCGAATTTGTAAACTTACCGCTGTTTACGTCAATAACGGTGAGTGCTTCTGTTGTTTGTATAAACAAATATCCGCCTGACGGCAAATTAACTTTCATTTGAAGTGCTGCTTTTATTTCCTTATGAATATCCATTGCAACTAAAAGCGGCTCAGAACCTTTATAAAGAGTTACGTTTATGTTTTTATTCATATGCCAGTTTTGCAGCAGATTTTGAACTCTGTTTAATGCAAAACCAGTATCAACAATGATTTCCTGAGTTTCTTCATTACATGCTTCTCTTATAACTCTATATAAAAGGTCTTGGTCTCTGTATAAAAGACTTGGCGGTTCCATTGTTTCAGCAGACGTTACGATGTTGTTCCATTTTTCTAAAAGAATTTCCAAATCTTCTTGAATGTCTGCTTCAGTTTGTCCTTCTGCTTCAGTTCTTACAATGATACCAACTCCGACCGGCTTCAAAAGGTTAACTAAAGATTTTAATCTTGCTCTCTCTTTTGAGGAGGTTATCTTTTTGCTGACATTAATACCTGCTTCATTAGGCATAAGTACAAGAAATCTTCCGGGTAGTGAAATCTCAGTGGTTACCCTCGGGCCTTTATGACCGACAGGCTCTTTTACAACTTGTACGACCAATTTTTGTTTTGGTTTAAGTTTGTCTTGAAGAGCACCTTTTCCTCCAATGTCTTGCGCATGCAAAAAGCCCATTTTATCAGAACCTACATTCACAAATGCAGCTTCTATTGAGGGAAGTATATTTTCTACTTGAGCTAAGTATACATCACCAAGAATAATTTCTCCTCTATGAACAAAAAATTCTGCAACTTTACCATTCTCTATAACCGCAGCAATATTGTCACGCTCGGCTATAACAATTTTGTTAGCTTGTGTGTCTTTCATAATTTCAATCCTTTACATAACTGTTATTCTGGTGTGTGTAAAAAACACACACTACGGGCTTAATTTAAGGTATATGAACAGATTGTTATTTGCTAATCTATAAATCATTATAAATCTTTAAAATCTGTTATTTTTTTAAACCTTTACTGTTTTTCTTCAAATCTAAAATCAATTTAAAGATAAAACCTTACTTATATAATACAAAATTTCTTTTTAATTGTAAAGCGACATAAACTGAATAAATACAATATATTTTGTATCTATTACACTTTTGCTTTTGCTCCATCCATGGAGTGTTTGCTTTTAATATCCCTAATTTCATTCTCTAAAGCTGTATTACTTGTCGTAACACTTATAAATGAAGAAACTGCTCTGAATCTTTCCATTGTTAGCGGAATATCTTCGTTGTTATTCCACGGATTGGTAATAATTACTGTCATGTCACCATTTTCTGATATTACAACATTCTTTAGTTCGTATTCGTGACATTCTTGCCCAAAATTACTATTTTTGTCCATTTTTTCAATATGAGGCTCGCCGTTTTTTAATGTTATAGCATAATTTGAGGAAAATGTAATTGCAACTTCTTCATTATTTGCGGCTTTCATTTTCAATATTTGCGGATAATCAGATTTAGAAATACCGTATGTGTTGAAGCCTGTCAAAAGCTTTATGACATCAGTTAATTCAGGCTTTAATAGTATATACTTAGAGTTTTTACCTCCGTTTAAAGATGAAGCATTTGTATTGTTTATTATTGCTGAAATGGTACTTTTTTCCACATCATCACACAAGTTATCAGGATTTTCAAGTAATTCGTCAAAATATTTTTCAAATGCCAATTCGTAAATTATTGCGTCAGGATCTCCAAATGAATACTTCTTCGAATCAATTGCTGCCTGAATTTCAGCAACAGTAAACATATATTCTTTACCGCTTATTTTTACTCCGTATTCTCCCTCTTTAACAACTCTTGCTGCCTCAAGGTCTGCTTTTCCAAACTTTGTATGATATAGTGCATTGATTTTGGATAAAAACCAACAATCACCAAGTGCTTTGCCCTGATGAACTTCATCAATATTCCCGTCAGGATTAACTATTTTTCCGTTGATATAAATATCATTCCCTATACCATTTTTTAATATGTTTACAATTCTGTTATAAAATTCTGCTATCGATATTCCGCTGCTTTTTTGATTTCTATTACCCGCTTCTTCTTTGTATTTTTTTTCTAAAACTTGAAATTCATCATAATCAATTGAACCGTCGTTGTCTGCATCAAAAATACTCATTAAATGTGAAATATCTTCATTTGTACCAATCATATTTCTTGATACTTTAAATACAGATACATTTTTATTTGTTGTATCAGTACTTGCTGCAGGCTGCTCCTGTTTGCTGTCATCGGGTAAATAGTTAATTTCGTTTCCTATTTTTGTCATATCAACATATACTTCTTAATACTTACTCTATATATATAAAAAGATTTAAAACTCAGTAATTTCAAGTAGATTGTATATTGTTACATATCTTAACATCTACATCATATTAAGCTTTTCATCAACAAATTTAACTCTCGTAATCTCAAAAATTTGTTCAGGGTTTACAAGTTTCATTAAATCATCAGCTCTAAGTGGCGGAATCTCTGACCCTTGACCGACTTTAAGGTATATGAACAGACTGTTATCTTCAAATCTATAACTTCCGATAGATTTCTTAAAATCTGTTGTTTTTTCTAAACCTTTCTTATTTTTCTTCGTGATAATAATTTCATCAGAAGATAAAACTCTATCTACATCATACTTAAATTCTTCAAATTTGTAAAAAGCGTTGGGGGTAAATGAGTCGGGGGTAAATGAATCAGGGGTAAATGAAGAATGTGCAGATTCTTCTTTAACCATATTATAGTTATTGCTTTTAGTGTAAGGTGTGATTTTGTATTCAGCCCATTGTGCCGTTATATCCACTGCAGGAGCGTATCTTTCTATTTGCTTAATATCTATGACTTTAGCTCCTTCCGGCAGTTTTGAATTCAATAATTCAATTAAATCAGTTTCCGGCAGGTTATCATATATTTCAATATCAACAAGTTCTCCTTCACTTTCCGCAAACAGCGGGAGTGCAATTCCCATAGAAACCTTCATTGTCGGATTGAATCCGAGTGTGTAAACCATATTAAGTCCGGTTCTGGCGAGAACTTTATGGAAGGTATTTTGCCAATCAAGGTGAGAAAAATATTTAAGTAATCCTTTTTTAGTTATTTTTAATCTGTATTTATATACCGGAATGCTCGTATCTACATTTGCACGAGTCGGATCTACCGGTTTTGTGTCAAGTACATGCTGCGCTTTTTCTGATGCTTTATATGGTTTAGCAAGAACTTTTTTTGTTTTTAAATTCGTGCAAACACCGCAATTAACGCAATTATGTTCGCATGTTTTTTGAAGATTAAACTCATTACCTTGCATCAAAGCAATTTCGTATTCTTTTTGAAGCCATTCTTTAGAAAGTCCGACATCAATAAAATCCCACGGTAGCTGTTCTTCTAATCCGTATTCCTTTCTTGCTGCTTTTTCCAATGAAAAACCGCATTCTTCAGCCGTTTGAGTCCATATGTCATTCTTAAAATGCTCACCCCAAGTGTCTAAATAGCATCCTTTTTGGTATAGTGCATAAATATAATCACAGAGATTTTTATCTCCTCTGGTTAATACGGCTTCTATTTGTGAAACAGAGCTTTCGTGATAATTTATTTTTAAACCTTTAATATGTTTTGTTTTTTCTTTTAAGTATCTAATGTGCTCAGATACTATCTTTAAATCTGTTTGCGGGCACCATTGGAATGGTGTAAATGGTTTTGGAACAAAGATAGATACCGTGCATGTTATTTCAAAACCGTGATTTAAATTCTTTTCCAGCTTAATTTGTTTCGCTTTGTATTTTATTTTGCTTAACAAATCAGCCATCTCATCCATATCTTCAAGTGTTTCGGTCGGAAGTCCAGCAATAAAATAAAATTTTAATTTGCTCCATCCGTTTTCATATAACGTAAGAGCAGCATTTATAATCTGTTCTTCCGTAATATTCTTTTTAATAACATTTCTGAGTCTTTGGCTTCCTGCTTCAGGCGCTAATGTCATGCCGGATTTTCTTACAGAATTCATAAGATTTGCAAGTTCAAGATTAAATCCGTCAATCCTTTGACTAGGTAATGACACATTAATTTTTTTCTTATTAAAATCAACGGAAAGCTCTTTTATCACTTCCGTAATATTTGAATAATCATTTGATGATAACGATAATAGTGAATATTCTTCATATCCTGTGTTTTTTACTAATTCTTTTGTGATTTTAATAATATCTTCCGCTTCACGTTCTCTTACAGGTAACGTCACATGCCCCGGCTGACAAAAACGGCACATTCTTCCGCACCCTCGTCTTATCTCCACTATTGCTCTATCATGCACAGAACTTGAAAACGGTATCGGATAAGATGTTGAAGCATTTTCTAATGTAAGCGGAGATATTCTTTTACGTACCGCATAATTTGAACAAAACATATCCGATGCTGCTTGACTAAACGGATGAGCGGAATCAGTATTCCCTACTTTAGGCGGAGCAGATTGACTATACTCCGTCAACTCTCCATTTACCCCTACCCCTACACCTTTTTCATCAGGCGGAGTAGCTTGACAAAACTCTGTCATCCCTCCATTTACCCCTACCCAACAGCCTTCTATTTTGGATAGTTCGAATATACGTTCTTTTCTCGATTTGCCTTTAGTTTTTTCTAATACTTCACAAATTTCAGGCATCATTTCTTCGCCGTCACCTATGCAAAAAACATCTATAAAATCGCACATTGGTAAAGGATTAAAAGTGCAGGGACCGCCTGCAAAAACAATAGGTTCATCTTCTTTTCTTTCTGAGTTTTTCACACCTATTCCGGACATTTTGAGCATTTTTAAAACGGTCGGGTAACACAATTCATATTGCAGAGAAAAACCGATTCCGTCAAAGTCCTTGAGCGCTCTTTTAGATTCAACCGCATATAAATATTCAGGTTTAAAATCTTCTTCCGGCGCGTAAGCTCTATCCGCCAAAAACGGGTATATGTATTCATTTGCTGAATCTGATTTTAAACGTTTATATGAATTTACCCTGTCGTAAATTATTCTTACACCAAGATTACTTATACCTATTTCATACTTGTCCGGAAATACAAACGCAAATTTAACTGTTGAGGAGTTCCAATCTTTGTTAAATGATAAATATTCTCCTCCTACGTATTGATAAGGTTTTGTTGCATTATATAGAGCTTCGTGCTGATTTCTGAAAAAACAATTCATAAGTCTATGATACAACAAAGATTTAATTTCTTTAAATAAAGAGTGTGCGGAAAATTTTTAATATTTCCTCAAACTCATAAAGGTTACAGAGTTGTTTAAATAATCCTTTGATATTGTATAATTCATGATATAAAACTTAAGGAGAAAATTATGTTAAGAGGACCATTTTTGGATAGAAATTGGATGGCAGAAAATAAGGATTACGCATCATCTGATATAATAATGCTAGGATTACCGTTTGACGGAACAGTGTCATACAGATCAGGTTCAAGATTTGCGCCTGAGCAAATCAGACTTGCTAGCTGGGGATTGGAGGAATATTCTCCGTATTTTGATAAACATCTTGATGAATGCAACTTTCACGATGCCGGTGATTTAGAATTTCCTTTGGGTAATACAGAGAAGTCTCTTTTGTATATAGAACAAAATGTAGAAGATATTTATAAGGATAAAAAGAAAGTTTTTGGTATCGGGGGTGAACACTTGGTAACACTTCCGGAGATTAAAGCAATATCGAAATTCTATAATAATTTGGCAATTGTTCATTTTGATGCTCATACGGATTTAAGAGAAGAGTATCTTGGAGAAGCTCTTTCACATTCTGCTGTAATCAGACATTGCGGAAATATCGTTGGTTTTGAAAATATTAAGCAAATTGGTATACGTTCCGGTATGAAAGAAGAATTTGAGTTAATGAAAAAATATAATACAAAAGCTGTAAAATACAGTGATTTAGATCTTCTAAAGGATAAAAATATATTTGTAACAGTTGACTTGGATGTTTTGGACACTTCAGTCATGCCGGGGACAGGAACTCCTGAAGCAGGCGGATTAAACTTTAATGATTTAATCGGTTGGTTTAAATATCTTGCTGATTTTAATATTATAGGTGCAGACGTTGTGGAATTGGCTCCTGATTATGACTCAAGCGGTGTATCTACTGCAGTAGCAACGAAAGTTATAAGAGAATTGTTAATGATTTTGTAAGTAAAGAGTTTGCGGAAAAATTAAAATTTTGTCTTGAATTTGCTCCACGCTCGGAAAGTTTCGCCATTGAACTTTCAGTTCCGGTCGGCTCAATTTCCTCGCTATCCGGCATTAATGCCGTACGCAAATTCGCTCCCTGCAAACTCTGGGGAA
>CADBTL010000160.1 GCA_902797575.1 uncultured bacterium | reverse complement strand
ATGCAATTGAGACACTGCATTTGCAATTCTTGACATTCTTAAAGCTGCTACTGTTA
Source organism: uncultured bacterium (assembly GCA_902797575.1). Lineage (GTDB taxonomy): Bacteria > Cyanobacteriota > Vampirovibrionia > Gastranaerophilales > Gastranaerophilaceae > CAG-196. The sequence goes on along the minus strand of CADBTL010000160.1, from coordinate 6,651 downwards.
GTGAGAAGTTTTCACCGCCCAATTGAATAGCCCTTTCTCTGCTTGCTCCCGCAAAGAATCCGCCGTCTAAAAGTGTATCAACCCAATGGACTTCGTTACCTGCCGCGACAGGGGTGTGGGTTGTAAATACTGTTTTCTTTCTTACTTCTTCCAAACTACCATTATATTGTCTTAGTAATTCAAATGCCGCAGGAAGTGCGTGACCTTCGTTCATGTGAATAACATCAAATTTGTATCCTGCTGCCTGAAGAACTCTTACACCTGCAATACCTAGAACAGTTTCTTGAGCAATTCTTATTCTTTCGTTTCCGTCATACAATCTGTGAGAAATACTCTTTGCCCAATCACTATTTCCATCAATATCAGTGGTTAATAAGTATACCGGACAAGTTCCAAATAATTCAGGATTTACTTTAAATGCTTTTACTTTTACTCTTTCTCCAAAAGTATCAACTTCAACTGTAATTCCTGTATCTTCAAGATAATCATAATATTTTCTTATATATGCTACTTCAACGTTACCCGAGTGATCAATTCTCTGATCATAATAACCGTACGACCAAAGCATTGTTACACCAACCATGGGCATTTGTAAATATCCTGCAGATAACATATGCGAACCAGCCAAAAAGCCAAGACCGCCTGAATATGTACTCAAGGATTGATCCATTGCAATTTCCATTGAGAAATAAGCTACGTTTGGTAATGTCATAATTTTTAACCTTCTTATTTTTGTGTACTACTTAAGAACTATAAAGTCCATTATTAATTCTACCAATAATATACGATATAATCAACATTTCTATCAAATAGCTATAAAATAAAAAATATTAAAATCACTAAAACTCAATAAAAACAAGCAAATTTACGTCGTTAAGAAATATTACAAACTAATACTTTTGGACTAGTTATATTTAACTATGCACAATATAATATTTAGATTTTTTACTTATCCGCCAATATAACCTATATAAGGCATGTTCCTATATAAACCGTCATAATCAAGTCCATATCCGACTAAAAATTTATCATCGACGTCAAAACAGTAATAATCAGCATTAATATCAACCTCTCGTTTTATTTTTTTATCTAATAATGAACAAAACTTTAGATTTCTAAGTTTGAAATTATTATGTAAAAAATCCACAAGAAATTTTGCTGTATGACCGGTATCAATAATATCTTCTATAATTAAAACGTTTTTGTCATTTAAGTCAGGAAGGTTAATATCTATCGCATTAACTTTACCGCTTGATTTTGTGCCTGAACCATAACTTGATAGCCTGATAAATTCCATTTTTACAGGCATTGTTAAATGCTTTGCTAAGTCTGCCATGAACATTACAGACCCTTTCAAAACACAAATCAAATATAATTCTTCCTCTTTGTATTCATGATTTAATCTTTCACCAAGTTGTTTAATTTTTTCTTGTATTTGTTTTTCCGTATATAACGGCTTAATTTCATTTTTAGTTATCATCATTTATCATCTCTTCGTTTATTTTATTTAATTCTATAACATGTGTCGGTTGAACTTTAACACCAATTTTATCATTCAAACCAACACCTGATACCCATAATACTTCATCACTATTACATAATAACGGTATCAAATCTCGCTTATGCCTTGAAACACCTTTTGAATTCATATATTTTTTGAGTTTCATAGTTCCTTTCATTCCAAACGGTGTAATAATATCTCCGTCATTTCTTGTTCTTAAAATTAACGGAAAACCAACATTTGTTATATCAATATATGCAAAATTTGCAGTGGAATCCGGAAACATAAAGATTTGTTGTTCATTATACTTTTTCAATGTGAAAATTTTATTACCAAATTTATAACTCCCTTCTTTTGATATCACTACAGGCTCTTGCTGTTCTATATAAACATGCTTCTTATGCGGTATCGTTTCAACAATTTTATTATCTGCATATAACCACATTGATGTTGTTAAAGAGAGAGTTGTTCCATTTTTTTTATCAATATTTGTTTCTATAAAATTATATAATTCGTTAATTTTTTTAGAATCATAATCTAACCCTAACATTTGAACAAATTCGTATAAAAAACGTTTTTTTACAGACACAGAAAGCTTTTTATACTCTTCTGCAACAATAGTCTGATTATTAAAAATCCTAGGTCTTATTGTTGAGATATATTCCTCAATAATTGCATTATCACTTATAGCATTTTCTGCTAAAACATTTAAAGCATCCTTAACTTCAGGATTAATTTTCTCCAACGCAGGAATTACATTTAACCTCAAAAAATTTCTTTTGTAGGCAGTATTTGCATTAGATGAATCATTATTTGGATTGAGGTTATTTTCTTTGCAATAATTTAATATTTCAGAACGGTATGTTTTTAAAAGAGGTCTATAAAAATACATTCTCTTTTCTGAAATACCACGTAAGCCTATTATTCCTGTTCCTTTTATTACTCTATACAGAACTGTTTCCGCATTATCATCCTTATTATGTGCCGTTAAAACAGCGTCCGCATCAAATTCTTCGTATGCTTCTTCAAAAAATTCATATCTTGCAATTCTTGCATCATTCTCTGTTTTCTTTAATGTTGAAGGTGCATTTTTAGTATAAAATTCAAAGCCTTTCGACGCAGCAAAAAGCCTGCAAACTTCCTGTTCTCTTAACGATTCTTCTCCGCGCCAATTATGATTATAATGTGCTGCAATTACTTCAAAATCGAAAAACTCGGGCAAATCCTTAATTTTAGAAAGAATATCCAATAAACACATAGAATCATATCCGCCAGAGAATCCTACTATAACGGTTTTATCATTTAAATGGTTATTTTTTAAGAAATTTGCTACTCGATTTATCATACTTTTTTATGGTAATTATACCATAGAGAAAACAAACACACTCAAATAATCAACATGTCAAAGAACATGTTTTGTATATTTAAAGATACAATATTCTATTTAAGCAACTCTGTTAGTATGGTTGCATTTTCTTCGGCTTTTAAATTATTTGAAATTCTATTTCTTTTAATATAAACACGGAGAGCTTCTCTGATGAGTTCGCTTCTTGTTCTTTGCTCAGACGAAGCGACATCGTCAACTCTGTTTAAGAAATCATTTGACATTGAAATTAAGACTCTAGCCATATTCCCTCCATTACTTTAGTATTATATCATATAAATATATTATCACAATAGTATATCTAATATATATTAAGTCATGTAAATACGGATTTTGTCAAACTCTTTATTATTAGCTGCTGAATAAATTATGTTTATTCATCAACATCATCTGTTTCATCAGGGATATCCTGCTCTTCAGCTTGTTTTGTCAATTTTTCGTTTAATTCTTGAAGTGTTATAGATTTATCCATTTTCTTTAATGCATTCAATACTGCAATTTTATAATCCGCATCAGCACGATTTTTGGGATAATCCATTATCTTTCCGATTCTGTATCCGAGGTATCCCATTACAACTATCGCAGGGACAAGTATTATTGCCGTTGAAATTATTGTATGCATATTTATTGCTCCCATACGTACAAAACAAATACTTCCAAGAACAATAATGGTAATAGAAACAAACAACATTTTTATATTTTCAGAATACATTTATCCTCTTTTAACTATTTTTTATTCATACTTTCCATATCTTTTTTCATACAGAATTGAACAAGTGTCATTTTATCTATATTAGTTAAATGAGTAAATCTTCCGGAAATTGTATAAATGCCGTTATCACCTTTTTCAACTCTTATTAATTGATATTTACAATTTACTTCTTGTTCATCACTTAATTTAACTGATACATCATATTCTTTTTCAATATCAATGTTATCTTTGGATTGAATTTTCATACCACCAGCAGATATATCAAGAGTTCTTATATCATGGGAAATATCACCTGAACGTAATACCAAGTTTTCAATAAATTTAATACGTGTAAATTTACGACGCTGTAAAAATCTGTGTTTTACGGGATTTGCAATAGAAATAACATTGTTTTCCAATGCTTGAATATAGGATTCAAAATATAAATAACCATTGTCCGTTAAAGAATAAAAATCGCAAATATGGTTAATCATAAGACCTTCCGGTTTGTATTGAAGTTTCATCTTGAAACCTTCTTGAGAAACAGAAGTTACAGTACCTTTATTGGTATTTTTAAAGTCTTGAGGAACAATTGTTACAATTTGTTCATTTTTTACTAACTCTCTCATATATATCCTTTCCTATATTTTTACCATACCTACAGATTTTACTTTCACACTTGGACTTATTTCATTATATGACATAATTGCAATTTGTGGATAGGTTCTTTCAATTAATCTTCTAAATAAAAGTCTTATTGGAGATGCACAAAGTATTACTGGCTGATTCCCTGTTGCAGTTATTGCTTTTTCAAGCTCTGTATTCATCTTATCAAGCATATTTCTTGTAAATGTCGGATCAAGAGATACACTTTGACCATCAGGACTTGCTCCTTTTGCAATAGTTTGTTCAACGTCTGGTGACAATGTTATTACATATAATTCACCTGTATCAGCAAGATTTTGTTTACATATATTACGTGATAAAGCAATACGAACATGCTCTGTCAAGAAATTAGGATTCTTGCTGACTTTGGCTTGCAAGCTTATAGTTTCAAGTATTGTTTTCAAATCACGTACCGCAACGCCTTCCTTAAGCAGATTTTGCATAACAATTTGAACATCGCCTATTGAAATATCTTTCATAATGTCATTAACATAGTCTTCCGAGACTTCTTTTTTAAGATTATCTATAAGCTGTTGGACATCAAACCTTGATAATATTTCTGAAGCACATTTCTTAATAACTTCCGTTATATGTGTAGAAATTACTGCTGACGCTGACACAACCGTATAACCTGACATTTCAGCTAAATCTTTGTCTTTAGCTTCAATCCACAGAGCAGGAAGACCAAAAGCCGGTTCTATAGCATGAATACCGTTTATTGATAAATTGCCAACAGGGTCGCCTGCAGTCATTGCAAGATATCTTTCAGGATAAACATTACCAGACTCTAGAGGTACACCTTTTAATTTAATTTGGTACGAATTTGGAGAAAGCTGTAAATTATCTCTTACTCTTATTGACGGCAATATAATACCTAAATCTAAAGCTGTTTGGCGTCTGATTTGTGCAATACGTTCAAGCAAATCACCACCCATTTCAACATTAAGAAGTTGAACTAATCTGTATCCTACTTCGATTTCAATTGTATCGACATTAAGAAGTTCCATAACGCTTTCTCTTGTAGCTTTCGCTTTGCTTTCTTTTTTGCCGAGCTTTTCTTGTTGAGCTTGTTCCGCTGCTTGAACTTCCTCAGATTGTATAATTTCTTGTTTTTGTTTGCTTTTTTTAAAAGCTAAAAAACCAGCAATTGCTGCAATAGTTAGAAATGGTATTGTCGGCATACCCGGAATAATGCCCATAAATCCAAGCAAACCGGATACAACGCCAAGAACTCTAGGATCACTAAACATTTCGTTTTTGATATCTACAGAAAGAGACTCATCTTTACCTGAAGCACGAGAGACAATTAAACCGGTTGCAGTTGATATAAGTAAAGCAGGGATTTGGGAGACAAGACCATCACCTACTGTTAAGATTGTGTATGTTCCTAATGCTTGTGTAATATCCATGTGAAGTTGTATTACACCAATAACCAAACCACCTACAATGTTAATTACGGTAATAACAATACCTGCTGTAGCATCACCCTTTACGAACTTGGAAGCACCATCCATAGTACCATAGAAGTCTGTTTCTCGCTCTAACTTTTTTCTTCTTTCCTTTGCCTGATCTTCATCAATCAAGCCTGAGTTTAAATCTGCATCAATACTTAGTTGCTTACCTGGCATTTTATCTAATGTAAAACGTGCGGAAACTTCAGCAACACGTGTTGCACCACCTGTAATGACCATAAAGTTAATTAAAACCAGTATACAAAATATTACTGCACCGACAACATAATTACCTCCCACAACAAATTCGCCGAATGCACTAATAACGTTTCCTGCTTGTCCGTTCAAAAGAATAAGTCTGGTGGAGCTTACGTTCAAGCCAAGTCGAAACAGTGTAGCTATAAGTAAAACTGTTGGAAAAGATGAATAGTCAAGCGGTTCTTGTGTATATAAGCAAACCAGTAGTATTACAACTGCAAGAGAAATATTAACCGTTAAAAGTAGGTCTAGAAATGGTGCAGGTATTGGAATAACCATCATAACGACAATAATGACCAAGCCAATAGCAAGGACAATATCGTTATTTTTAAGTATCTTAGATAACTTACCGAATTCCATCTCTCCACCAATACAATCATTTTAACATCATAAACTTGTTTATGACAAGTAATTTAATAATTGTAGATTAAAACTTATATTACAGAACATTTTTATTATAAGTTTTCATTGACTTACAAAAATATTTATATTATTATAATCGAGTACCGCGCTCCAGTGGCACTCTGCCGACGAGAAGGTGACTAAATGTCACGTTCGAGGAGAGGGGAGGTAGACTTTCTACCGATTCCGCTGAAGCATGACAGTTTAATATTTCCGCGCTCCAGTGGCGGAATCGGTAGACGCGTTGGACTTAAAATCCAATCGGGGTTCACCCTCGGTGCCAGTTCAAGTCTGGCCT
>CADBTL010000159.1 GCA_902797575.1 uncultured bacterium | reverse complement strand
TTACAAGCGCAGCAGCAACGTCATCCTGTGTCGATAATGGATTTGATGCAACCAGAACCGTATCTACGCCGCCAGCCTGCATTGCTATACATAGAGCCGCAGTTTCTTTTGTAACATGTGAACATGCTGCAAGTCTTAAACCTTTAAAAGGTTTTTCTTCAATAAATCTCTTTTTTATTTGCTCTAAAACAGGCATATCTTTCATTGCCCATTGAATATTATTCAAACCTTGTTCTGCAAGATTAATATCTTTAATATCGCACTTAATTTGAGTCATAGTCATAATTTAACCTTCCTATTTCTTTAAATTTGCAACACTTACCGTAAACATTTTATCACTAACATTTACAATAGCCCATCTTAAAGGGTTAATGTTTAGTTTTGTTAACTCGTTTTCTATATATTCGGTAGTCGGATTACCATTATTTGGTATTTTTACCAGTTCTGAAATTACTTGCATAAAAACAGAATATCATAAATATAACTCATGTTTGAGCAAATTTACAATCTGTCATTTTGGACTATTTCCGCATACTCGATTATTTTACTTTTCTTTACATTTTAGCAATTTTTCTAATAGATTTGTTTTTATATATATATGACAATGAAGGTTTTAAGTGTAAATATTGTTCCATTTAGGAGTGCATATACAAGTGCGCCTGATAATTTTGCGCCTAAAAATACTGAAAAAAAACAAGTTAAAGAACTTGTGAAAGTAACGCCGGATTTTAATATAAACTTGCCTGTTAAATACAAAAGTACAGGCATTTATAAACTTGATAACGGACTTGATATATACAGCTACAAAATGGAAAACGGATATAAAGTAAACATTGTTCCGATGAAAAACTCTCCGACTGTTGTAAAAAGCTACGTAAATGTAGGTTCCTTAAATGAGACGGCAGATATTAAGGGCATAAGCCATTTCTTAGAACACATGGCATTCAACGGCACAAACGGAGATAACGGACATATAGAATTAAAGCAGGGTGACTCATTTAAAGAGATTGATAAACTAGGCGGTTGGGCTAACGCAAGTACGAATTATGCACTTACGGATTATGTAAATTCTACACCCGCATTGAATAATAAAGATTTAGAAACACAAATTAAAGTTATTGCGGCAATGACAGAAGATTTAAAACTGTCTGAAGACATGATAAAGAAAGAAAAGGGTCCTGTTTCATCAGAAATCAATATGATACTTGATAACCCGGAGACAATTGGCATGGACCAAACCGTAAGAACTTTATTTAATATTAAAAATCCTGCAGACGAACTTGTGGGCGGAAGTGTTAATATTATTCAAAACCTAACAAAACAAAATGTATTAGATTATTATAATAAGTATTATACACCAGATAACACAAATATAGTGATTACCGGAGATGTCAATCCGCATGAAGCAATAAAATTAGTTGCAAAAAACTTTACTTCAAAAAAAATTTTTTCCGGAAATAGATACGAAGAAAAAATTACCCCTATATCTGAAACAGTCAGAAAAGATTTTATCTCCGATAAAACAAATTCTGCTGTGATATTTATAGGTTTTGCCGGTCCGAAAAATAATGATACAAAAGGTAAAATTTTATATGATATTGCAACTTCATATATAGGTTCACACGATTTTGGTTTAGCACCGGAACTTCGGAAGCAAAATGCTTTCACAGAGATGAACTCAGAAAGAATATCAACAAACAGAAATGCAAATCGCTTCGGATTTATCACAGCAAGCACCGGTGAAAAAAACTGCGAAAGAACTCTAAGTACTATATTTAACAGACTTGGAAACCCTAAACAGATTGATGAAAATACCCTTAAAAGAATCAAACAACGCATCAAACAAGAAAATGATGATATTTTTGAACAATCGGTATTTGTTAATGATTGTATTGGGAAGTCTGTCATAGACAATGATTTATCATATGTAACAGAACAAAACAAAATTATTGATTCAATAACTGCAGAAGAAGTAAATAACGCAGTTAAAGAGTATTTTAATATTAAAAAAGCAGCAGTAACTGTTATTCATCCTAAAAACAATGACAATTCACACAATAATTTAGATAAAAGCACAAAAACAAAAATTAATTTTAAAGGCAAGGAAAGACTGCCGATTGATACTAATGACATAAGCGAATACAAGTTAAAAAATAATTTTGATATAGGTTTTTATAATACAAAATCTAACAATGTAAATGTATCAATTACGCTTTTAAATAATATTCCATATACTAAAAAAGCAGGAGTAATAGAAGTTTTGAATGAAATATATGCACAAGGAATGAGAGGAATAAGAAGTGAAAAATTTGAAGAATTTAAAGATACAAACAATTTATCAATAGGAGCAACTGCAGAATTTGACGGACTGGGTGTGATCATTCGCGGAGATAAAGACAATTACAATCTTGGACTAAATGCAGCCATTCAATTGCTCTACAATCCAAACATTACTGATGATACATTAAAACTTGCAATAAAAAACATTAAAGACAAAATGCTTCGTTCAAAAATTGACTCCTTATTTATTCAAAATCAATTCGACAATTTTGCAAATCCATACAGATTTACAAGACAAGAAATTTTAAATAATCTTGATAATATAAGTGTTGATGATGTAAAAGAGCTTCATAACTATATGCTGAAGAATTCAAGAGGTATAGTAACAGCAAACATTCCGGTAAATGCAGAAAAAGAAATTAAAAGTAATATTATAAAAGCAGTCGGCAAAATGAAAGAAGTTGAGCCTAATAAATTTAAAACATTAGATTTATATAAACAGCTGCCAAGAGCGGTAGTTCTAACATCAGCCAATAACAACTCTCAAGCGGACATTTCACAAGTTTTCCGATTTAAATACAACAACACTATAAAAGAAAAAGCTGTTGCTCCTGTAATGAATTCTATTCTCTCCGGCTCAAGTATAGGTTTATTCGATACCCTCAGAGAAAAAGAAAATCTTGCATACTCAGTTCATTCTTATATTACAAACAATGAAGATGAAGGTAAATTAATCCTGAATATTCTCACAACAACAGATAATAAAGATATTGGCGAAATTAATTAAAAAAAAAAAAAAAAATCAATAAACGGATTCAACCGACAAATAAGTGAACTTATAAATGGTAATTTTACCGATGAAGATTTAGAGATTGCAAAACGCAGCGTAAAAGCAGATTTATTAAATAACGAAGGAAACTTCTCGAAAATGGCAGCTATTGAATCCGGCATGGATTCAAAATACAAAATTAATTTAAAAAACAAAGTTTATAGAGAAATAGATAACGTTACAAAAGAAGATGTAATTTATTTTGCAAAACATGTAACATCAAATAATCCTGTATACTCAATAACAGCAACTCAAGACACTTTAGATGCAAATAAAGAATTCTTGGATAATTTGAAAAATAAATAATAAAAAAGGTGACAAAAATTGCCACCTTAGTTTATTTCTATTCTAATTTTTAAATTTATTTTTTGCTATTATCTGTAGAAAGTTCATTTAAAATTGCATAAGTAGCATCCCAACCGCTAAGACCGCCGGACATTTTGTACTGATTAAGATTCTTTGCTCTTTCAGCTTTAATCTTTTCTTGTTCTTTGGCAAATTTTTTAACAGATCTTTTGCTTTTGTTTCTTTTTTCTATAATAGGATCAGCATATGCTAAAAAGTTTCTGTATTCTTGACAAGCGTATCCTACTTTGACTTTATCGGCATAATTGTATTCAAGATAGTTGTACACACTCATTGCTCTTTCAGAATTAGCAGGATGCCCCATAATTAATTCCAAATTACTGCCAGGCCTTTTTGTTATGACTACAACTAATGCAAGAGGGTTATATCCTGCTTTTACCATTAAATCAACAGCAGTCATATCAGCTTCTTTTTGATCTTTTAAATTTGTTTTGTTTTTCCAATACTCACTATTTGCAGTTGTATTTATAATATTATCTTTGCTTAATTTTGCCGCAAGCATAGCTTTAGCAGCAGCTCTTAAGTTATCCTTACCGGATTTTCCGTTAATAATTTGTCCTAATTCATATGCAATAACAGCTGCAACTTCATTATCGTTACCGGCATATGTCAAATCATTTTTAGATATTTGGACAGAATTTGTAGTATATGTTTTTGAATTATCTACTATATCATCTACAAGGTTAAACTGTAACTTTGCCGGCAAGCTGTTTTTTTCTACAATAACTTTTGATACCGGTGTTACTCTATCTGCTGCCGACCAAGTTGCAGCAAACGACGGAGCAACAAATATCATGAATAAGAATAGTGATAGTATTATCTTTTTCATCTTTCCCTCCTTAAATTTTTTATAATAGAATTCTAGCACAAATATTTTGTAATGTTAAAAGTTTCTTCTGCTATTTCTATTTTACACACCTATACTATATTTATGTAACTATATTTTCCCATTACCACTATACAAAAAAAAATCAGCGGGTTATATTAAACATGTAATCGGACATATGGGAGCGTAGCTCAGTTTGGTTAGAGCGCATGCCTGTCACGCATGAGGTCGCGAGTTCGAGCCTCGTCGTTCCCGCCATTTAC
>CADBTL010000158.1 GCA_902797575.1 uncultured bacterium | reverse complement strand
GACGGAGTTTTAATGAAACTCGGTTCCGGCACAATTAAAGATGCAGTAGGATATCATCTAAATCAACTTATAATAGGGAGTGAAGGAACGCTTGCAATAGTAGTTGAAGCACAATTGAAATTGATTCCGCTGCCCGAAACATCAGCAGTTTTAACAGCATATTTTGATAGTTTTGATGATGCAACACAAGCCGTAAACGGCATTATCAGAGAAAGAGTTTTTCCTGCTACAATTGATTTTATGGACAAAAATTCAATTAACACAGTAGAAAAATTCTATCCATGCGGTTTAAAAACAGATAAAGAATGTATGTTGTTGGTTGAGATTGACGGATTTGAAACATCAATGAATACACAGATGCTAAGGGTTGAACAAGCATTGCTTGAAAATGGTGCAACCGATATTATTGCGGTATCTGATAAAGATAAAATGGAGGCTGTTTGGACAGCAAGAAGAGCCAGTTACGGCGCAGCAGCAAAACTTGCGCCTGACGTTGTTACTGATGATGTTATTGTACCTCGATCTAATCTTTCTAAAATGGTTAAAGGATGCAAAGATATATGTAAAAAATATAATTTAGAAGTTTGCATTGTAGGACACGTAGGTGACGGCAATGTTCATCCGCAAATTGTATTAAATTTAGAAAATGATGAAGAATTTAAAAATCTTGTAAATGCAAAAGCAGAAATATACAAACTTGCACATTCACTCGGCGGAACTATTTCTGCTGAACACGGAGTTGGACTCGAAAAAATGGAGTACGCAGATAAAATTTTAGATTCTGCATCGATAGAATACATGAAGAGGATCAAGAAAGTTTTTGATCCAAACGGAATTTTAAATCCAAATAAAATTTTTAAAATATAATAAGGAGACTTTATGGATATAATTGCAATTTATTGTACAGTTCCGGACAAACGTTTGGCAAAAGAAATAACACAAGTATTAATGAAACATAAATTGGCAGCCTGTGTCAGCAAAATAGAAAATGTTCGCTCTACTTTTGCTTGGGACGGTGAAATTAATGAAGAAAAAGAAATTCTTCTTATTATAAAAACAAGAAGAGCCAATTACGGGAAAATTAAACTTGTTATAGAAGATATGCATTCATATACTGTTCCTGAAATAATAGCACTTCCTATAGTAGATTGCAGTGAAGATTACTTAAAATGGCTTGTGAAAGAAACAGAATCCTAGAATTAACAAATTACTTATCTTCTCTCGGAATAGATATAAATATATCCAGAACAAAGGCAAGAGGGCATAACGGAATTTTTATGCACAAATTAAATGGATTTAGAATTGATATATCTAAAAACCTTTCCGAAGAAGACATTGTACCGGTTATGCTGCATGAGTTTGCACATTATGTTCATTATTCCTATGATAAAAACCTAAAATCACTAGATTTTATTTTTGGGAAATTATCTGATGAACAAAGAGAAGAACTCATAAAAATTACAGTACAAAAAGTGCCAAAAGAATTTGCACAAAAACTATATTCCGTAAAAGACAAAGTTAATAAAGAGATTCAACTCTTATCAAAAAAAATTAAAGTTACTCATAAAGATTTTAAACTTTCAGAATCTTTTAAACCAATTGAAAAAAATTTGTCAAATCCATTAAAATACCTGCTTAAGTATGACAGAATTAAATACTTTAACAAAATTTATTCAGTTGATAAACTTGATGAAGATTTTTCTTTAAATGATACAGAAATAAATTACATAAAATTAAAATCAAAACAACGCTATTTAAAAAGAGTCAATTCAAAAATTAACCGCTTAAATAAATATTACAACAATCCCACAGAACTTTTTGCAAGATTTATAGAACTATACTATACAAATCAAGATGAGGCCAAAAAGCTGGCTCCAATGCTATGTTTAAAAATGAAGGAATCTAAACTGCCTGCTTTTGAGAAAATAAACAAAATTATGGGAATATAAAATATGCGTTTTTCATAATAACATTACGCACATACGAGTGTGCGGAAAAAGTCGAAAAATGACAATTTTTCGAACTTTTTCAAACACGACCTAAAGTGTGTGAAATGCAGGTAGTGTGCGGGATAGCAGACTACCTGCATTGAAACCGTTCTATGGAGATTGCGAGAAGCGAAATTCCGTACGGCTTTGCCGGATTGCGAAAACCGAAACGAACGATAGCGTAAGCGGAGCGAGTGACAGGTTTGAGCAGGAGG
>CADBTL010000157.1 GCA_902797575.1 uncultured bacterium | reverse complement strand
GCCGGCTCCATACCGCCTCTCTCAAACCAAGGTGATAAAAATGCTCTGCAGCCCATAGGAGAAACAACTTTGCCGTATTTCTTATACATAGATGCAACATATCCTTCGCCTGATAGTGATAACCAGTCAGGATACATAGCTTTCTTAGAACATTCAATACCTGCCTCGAATACATCGTGATTTATTTTTCCTTCTCCGTGTAAGTTTTCATCATATAAGAAAACTATTTTAGGGAATAATACAGGCTTTTTGTTACCTTTTTTCCCTTGACCGTTCATACGAATTTTTAAAATAGCTTTTGTCGCCAGTCTTTCGTATTCTTCAGTCCCAAGTCCTGCTGTTACAGTAATAAACGGATAATCACCTCTTGAAGATGCTACAGTATTGAATTTGTATTCCCAACCTTGGAAACCCTGTTCAAAATCTTTTTGAACATCTGCCATTGCTGCTTCTCTTGCTTGATTAAAGTCCAGACCAAGACATAAATACTTTTCATTTTGTCTTTCAAATGTTTTTTGAGCATAAGGTGCTAAAATTTTATCAACTTCTGCAACAGTAAATCCGCCGTATTGTTGACTTGCTGCAGCCATTACAATATCACCTATAACATCAAACGCTACGTCAAGAGACTTTGGTTCATTATACCACAAATTACCCATCTCGAATCCGCCCTTAAGAACAGACGCAACGTCAAATAAGCAGCAGTTCATCGTATCACGACGAGCTGACATATCATGAATATAAATATAACCGTCTCTGATTGCTTGAAGTTCATCTACTGTTAAGAAGAATTTTTTGTATAATTCTTTGTTAAGCTCGTTAAATATTAACGAACGTTTAGTTGAAACGAGAGTAGAATCTGCATTAGAGTTTTCTTTATCTCCGATATACATAATTCTTTGAGACTCTTGATAAACTTTATCTAACATATGAACAAAATCTTGTTTGTAGTTTCTATAGTTTCTGTAGCTATGTGCAACACTAGGATTAATTGCCTCTAAAGCCCCTTCAACAAGATTATGCATTTCTGCAATCGTAATCTCTGTTTTATTCATTTTTGCAATATTATTATCTACAAAATCGCAAATATTTTGAACCTCTTCATCAGAAAGTTTTACCAAAACTCTTGTTGCAGACTTTGTAATTGCATTAATAATTTTTTTGTTATCAAACTCTTCTTTTGTTCCGTCTTTTTTTATAACGTAAACATGTTCAAGTTTAACCGGCTTAATTTGTTGAGCTTGAAGCTGCGCAACCTGAGCCATAAATTCCTTATTCGGAGCAGCAGAAGAACGCATTATATCTGTTGAAGCACCTGCGGCTCTATTTGAAAATTCTACTATATTTCCTTCTTTATTTAAACTGTTTTGCATTTTCTACAAACCTCCTAATCGTACGTTGAAAAGGCAAGCTATTTATATCTCCCAAATTAAAATTCTTACCTTCTATTTAGAGAATAACATTCTCTTCCCAAAATCTAATCCTATATTTAAATGATAATTCAAAAAACTATTCCAATCAAATCTGTTAATAAAACTTAAAAAAGCTAAAATGCAGTCATATCAGGTATTTTACATTTCGAAACATTATTAATTTTGTAACAGTTTTTGCATGAAAATTACTTAATATTCTTGACAAATTTAAAAACCCTTATTAGTTGTATATCTTACACTTTCGACATAAAAACAATCAATTTTAATTGAGCATGCTTTTCTTATAACAACTGCCAAACAAAATTAAATTTTTGTTTGGCAGTTGTTATTGTTTTAAGTGCTAAATATTATACGCTAACTTTCATAGTATTAGCAATAATTTCATTAAAGCTGTCAGCCTTTAAGCTTGCGCCGCCTACAAGAGCACCGTCAATATCAGATTGTGACATTTGTTCTTCAATTGTAGACGGTTTTACAGAACCGCCGTAAAGAATTCTGATAGAATCAGCAGCAGAAGAACCTGCAACTTCTGAAACAACACTTCTAATCATCTTAATTACTCTGTTTGCTTCAGCACTATCACAAGTTTTTCCTGTTCCGATTGCCCAAATAGGTTCATACGCAATAACTGATTTTGCAATATCTTCTGAAGAAATTCCGGATAATGCTGCTCTGATTTGTGATGCAATATGAACATCTGTTGAACCTGCTTCTCTTTGTTCAAGAGTTTCACCGCAGCAGATAATAGGAATTAATCCGCCTGCTAATATTGCTTTTGCCTTTTTATTAATCATTTCATCTGTTTCTGAAAAATATTGTCTTCTTTCAGAGTGTCCGATAATTACATACTCACATCCTGCATCTTTAAGCATTTCTACTGAGATCTCTCCTGTATATGCTCCTGAAGACTCCCAGTGACAATTTTGACCTGCTACAGAAAGTTTATTTCCGCCGCATCCGCAATTACAAGCAATTGAATGTACTTGATTTATAGAAGTAAAAACAGGGGCTATCACAACCGTTGGTAATTGTACAGCCGTATAATCGGATAAGTATGCGCTTATTCCTTCAAACAATGCCTTTGCTTCACTTTGAAGTAAATTCATTTTCCAGTTTCCTGCAATAATAGGTTTTCTTGACATAATTTTTCTCCCTTTATTTAATACTACAACTGAATTGTAGTACAAAATAGAGATAAAAGTAAATAGGTCAGAATATATGCAGACACAGCAACTTTATATTTACACCTAATTTTCAATCATAAGGTTCATGAATTCAATATCGTCATAATCAACATATGAAGTCTGCATGACATTTCTGCCTGTTTTGATGGTTACTTCATTTACTCCGTTTCTATGAATCAGATTTGACGGTAATTTAATCTTTTGACCGTCACCGTTAATCTGTATTTCCGCAACTTTATTTCCGTTAAAGTAAACTTCCGGCGGTGTAGCATAAGCATTTGGAAAATGGTTTTGTCCCATTGTTCTTGCAGTTAGAGTGTCTATACCGATTATAGAGCCTATAACCAAATATACCGGAGCATTTATGTTTATATTTCTCAGGTTAAACTTCTTAGTAAAAAAAGGTCCCGCTGCTTCACTTCTAAACTCGCCGGCATTAGCAGAATTTTCGGAAAAGCTATTATCTCCGAGATGATGCATTTCTGCATCTATAGATATGTCATGCGCATTAGATTTTTCTATACCAACTTCTATAGGTT
>CADBTL010000156.1 GCA_902797575.1 uncultured bacterium | reverse complement strand
GTAGGTCTGATTAATAATTGGTGAATGAACATGTTTTGAGAAGCAAGTTCATTAATTACTCTGAATTTTTGAGTATATTTCTTATCTGCTCCTGCGTAACCGTCAAAAATAAATACTTCTTTGCCGTTTAAGTAGTTAGCTATCTTATCTCTGATAGAATTAAAAGCTTCTCTTGAGATAGGTCTGTTAACATTACCCCAAGCGATATCATTGTGAATAGATTCTGTATCTACAATAAATTTGTCCTTAGGTGAACGACCTGTGTATTTTCCTGTCGTAACAACCAATGCGCCAGTTTCAGAAAGTTTACCTTCACCTCTTCTTAAAGCTGCTTCAGTTAATTGAGCAGGTGTCCAGTTTCTGTGTACTTCACTTGGAGATGTAATTCCCCATTTTTCAATTCCGTAAGTTTCCATTTATAAATCCTCCTTTTTAGGTTAAACGGTTTTCATACATGCCTAATTCTACTACATCAAAGGGTAAAATCAATAGTTTAATTGTAGTAATTACACTTATGAATAAATTTTATCAACTATTTACATTTTTTTACATACGTAAGACTTTTAATTGTAGTTATTGTATAATGAGCATGTTGTTAGATAAAGGAGATATATAGTGAGTATTATAGAAGGACTACTGACTGTTTCAAACGAAAAATTTTGTATCGTTGTATCAAGATTCAATGAATTTATAACAAATAAGCTCTTATCAGGAGCGTTGGATGAATTAAAGCGTCATGGAGTTTTGGATAACAATATTGATGTAGTTTGGTGTCCCGGTGCATTTGAAATACCTCTGATAGCTAAAAAATGTGCTAAAACCGGAAAATACTCTGCCGTAATTACTCTAGGTGCTGTAATTAAAGGTTCTACATCTCACTATGACTATGTGTGTGCTGAAGTTTCAAAGGGAGTTGCATCTGTTGGTCTTGAAACTGAAATTCCTGTTATATTTGGTGTGTTAACAACGGATAACATAGAACAGGCCATCGAAAGAGCCGGTACTAAATCAGGAAATAAGGGTTCTGATGCAGCAAAATCCGCTATTGAGATGGTAAGTTTGGTGGAAAAAATTAAATAGTGTGCATTATGCGTTATTTATGATTCATAAATTTTGAATCGGAGTTTATTATAATATGATTGTTAGTCCTATTGGGTATATGGTACATGGTAATTATTACCATAAATCATTTAAAAGCAAGAATACATGCTTGCAATCAGCAAACCATGATATTAAAAACAGTAAAAGGAGTGTGACAATGAGTGAAATTATTACCGAATACAGAAATGAAAACACTAAAAATATCGATTTGCTATCTACTATTGATATTGTTCGAAAGATTAATGAAGAAGATAAGCTTGTAGCACTTGCAATTGAAGATGAAACACCAAATATAGCACAAGCTGTAGATATTATCGCAAAACAGTTTTTAAAAGGCGGCAAATTGTATTACTTTGGCGCAGGAACTTCAGGTCGTCTTGGAATCTTGGATGCTTCGGAATGCCCGCCTACATTTGGAGTTTCACCGGACATGGTTCAAGGCATTATGGCCGGCGGTGATAAAGCATTTAGAGTTGCCGTTGAAGGAGCTGAAGATAATTTTGAAACCGGCAGAAAAGATGCAGAAATTCTTACCGGTAATGACGTGTGTGTTGCTATATCCGCAAGCGGTAATCCTAAATATTTACTTGGAGTTCTTTCAAAAGCTGAAGAAAAAGGATGTAAAACAATTGCTTTAACATGTAACCACAAAGCAGCAATATTAGAAGAAGCAGGACACGGAATTTGTGTTGAAGTAGGCCCCGAAGTAATAGCAGGTTCGAGCAGAATGAAAGCAGGAACTGCACAGAAAATGGTTCTTAACATGCTTACAACAGGTGCTATGATAAAAATAGGTAAAACATATGAAAATTTTATGATTGATTTAATGCCTACTAATGAAAAACTAAAAGACAGGGCAATAAGAATTGTTTCGTAAATTGCCGGAGTAAATGTGTCAAAAGCATTGGAAACACTAATTCAATCCGATTGGAAAGTTAAAACCGCAATAACAATGCTAAAATGCAATCTTACAAAAGAACAAGCTAATGAGGCTTTACGTAAGAATTGTGGTGTCCTGCGAAGAACATTAAAAAGTATTACGACAGTCTTGTAATTTCTTTCAAATTATATCCAGCGAACCGTTTCATATAATCAATTACCGATTTACCGTTTTTATCACAGTAAATCGACATGTCTTTGATTTTACCGGTAGTATTAAGTTCTTCAAAAAAGTCACTGAGCCTTTTTGCTCCTCTCAAGTGAGCAGCTGCTATTAAACCGGATTCAGTAACCGGACAACCGCAATATTTTTCTATTTTTTTGTTCCCGATAAATTTTGTAATTTTATAATCATTATTGATTTTGTTCCATTGTTTTTTCATATAACATTCCAGTGCTATTTCTTGTGCCGCAGGATTATTAAGGAATGCATTTTTACCTTTTGCTCGTATTGTTTTCCCGTTTTTCGCAGGTAACAAGAAAACGCCGCTCCAATCGTTGTTGCATTCACCCTTTTTCTCATACATACCTATATCGATAAGTGCTGCTTCTCCAAACTGATATCGTCCAAGATAATTAAGAGGATTTACTTTTTTATAGCTGCCTGATGATTCACTAAGTGCAAGATCTTGAATAAATCCGTCATAATCCATATCATTTTGGGCACGGCTTGTATTATTTTTCTTTGTATTTACAGATTTTTTTTGAGTTTCGGAAGCCGTTTCAAAATCGATGATTACCACCTCGCTATAATTAATCTCTATAGTTCCCTTACCGGCATCACCATCCCATTTGACGTTTGTAATTCCCATACTTTTAAGAAAAGAATTATTATCTTTATTTTTAAATTGTTTTTTTAATTTTGCTAAATCAGCCATGGTTATATCGTCAGAATTCCCATCCATGCCTGCAATAACATTGAACAATGAAAACTTTGTAAAGTCAGCTGAATTCGGCAAACATCCTTGTACTGACTTAACTTTTTGACGGGTCATTTCTATTGTATATGGTTGATTTTCCGAAAAAGTACCTTTATCAAAAATTTTTACTTTGCAATTCCATTCAGGCAATATGTTCTTTGGGAAAAAAATATCAAGGTTGTTAAATTTATTAAAATTTACCATTTATACTCTGTCCTTATCTATATATATAAAGTAAATTGATAGTATAAAGTTGATATTTTATTAACAAATATTTACAATACAAACAAATTTTGCTTTATGTTTTGTAGTATAATAATTAAAGATAAGGAGTATATTATGGGGCTTAGTAAATTAACAGTATTAGGACCTGGGTGTTGGGGATTAACACTTGCCTGGTTAATGAATAATAATTTTGATAATATAACCGTTTGGGGCAGGGAATGTGATTTAAACGAAGAATTGGTGAATAATAAGCATTGTTCTAAACCTTTAGAAGTTCAACTGGATAAGAAGGTTGAATTTACCTCTAATTTAAAATCTGCAATTAAAGGTTCGGATATAATACTTTCTGTTGTTGCAACAGGTGGAGTAAGACCGGTTTGTGAGCAATTGAAAGAAGCTGGAATTAATCCAAATACACCACTTGTTAATGCGTCAAAGGGTTTAGAACTAAATTCTCTTATGAGAATGTCAGAAGTAATAAAAGATGTACTACCTAATCAGAAAGTTGTTATTTTATCAGGTCCGACACTTGCAAAAGAAGTTTTAATGGGTAAACCTACTGCTGCATCAGTAGCTTGCGATGATATAGAAACAGCTGAGATGGTGCAAAACGCACTCAATGTGCCCGGAAAGTTCAGACTTTATACAAATACAGATGTTATTGGTGTAGAACTTGGCGGAAGCTTGAAAAATGTCATAGCTATTGCATCCGGTTTTGCTCATGCTATGAATTTAGGTGACAATTGTATGGGAACTCTTTTAACTAGAGGTATGGCAGAAATTGTGAGATTATCCGTAAAATTAGGTGCAAATCCGTCAACTTTATACGGTTTGTCCGGAATGGGAGATCTTATTGCTACATGTTCAAGCCCGTTATCAAGAAACTATACTGTAGGTTCTATGCTTGGCCAAGGTAAAAAGATTGACGATATTTTGTCTGCGCTTGGTTCTGTAGCAGAAGGTGTTAAAACATCTAAAGCAGTGTGCGATTTGGCGGCAAAGCACGGTTTGGAAGTTCCTGTTTCAAGTGCTATTTATGAAGCTGTTTACACAGATATTACTCCGCAAGAAGTTTTATCAAAATTAATGAACAGAAAGCTCAAAAAGGAAGAATGCTATGATAAAATACGCGGTTAAATATCTTAAAAACACATTTCATCCCTTGGTAAAAAACGGCAACGGTGATATAAAAGAAGATTTAAACGATAAATTAATTCTAGCTCGAACAGAAAAGGGTGAAGAAGTAATGAAAGCATTTCTTGTTAATCAAGAAGTTGCTGCTCTTTTTGAAAAATCCGGCAAAGAACTTGAACGTTTTGAGTTTTTACGCATTATGACTCAAGAAGACATGATGATATATGAAGAATTAAAAAAAGAAGAGGTTACTTCCTTTTTTAAATGTAAAGAACTTGTTCAAAAACATAATTTGGTTATGAATTTGGTTCAATGCCGATTAACATTCGACAGAAGAAAAATCTCTTTTTACTACACGGCTCCTGAAAGGGTTGACTTTAGAGAACTTTTAAAAGATTTAACTCAAGTATTTAAACATATGAGAATAGATTTGCGTCATATTGGCGTCAGAGATGAATCTTCTATTATGGATGGAACAGGTATCTGCGGCAAGCCGTTTTGCTGCTCATCTTATTTAAGAAAATTTGAATCAATTAACGTAAAACTTGCAAAAGATCAGGGTATGCCTATTACACCTTCTAAAATATCCGGTACATGCGGCAGATTATTATGTTGTTTAACGTATGAGTATTCAAATTATATAGAAGCCGCTAAAGGCATGCCCCCTGTCGGCTCTACAGTAATGACTCCTATAGGATTAGGGAAAGTTTGTTTTATTCAATTCCTTAATAATTCAGTAGCTGTGAAATTTGAAGACGGAAAAATAAAAGAATTCCCTAAAGAAGATTTGGAAATGGTTGATGCAGATGTTAATGTTGAAATTGAAGAAAGCAGAATTAATACATATTCAACCGATGATGAAAAAGTTGATGCTAAACAATTAAAACAGCTTGAAGATGACAAAAATAGTTCTACCGGAAATGTATAATCATTCAAGATTAACAAAACCTTTATTTTATAATATAATTACTAAGTAACAAGAATAAAGGAGATTACTATGGTTCAACAATATGGAAATCCTCATCAAGGTCCTCAAAAAACAAGACAGGCTGTTATATTATTTTTGAAAGGTTCTGCAACACCAGTAGTTATGTATTTTGAAAATCCGCAAGCTATATATGCAGAATTAAAACAGCTAATGAAAAGTCCAACACCTGTATTAGTTGAAAAAGAACCAATGGGACCAATTAAGAAATTATGTTTTGTATCAACTCAAATTGCAGGATTGGTGCTACAAGAAGAACCTTATATGTAATAAAGAGGTTATAAATGTACAAGGTTAATGTTAGTGATATAGAACAAGATGGCATAGTAAATTTTAAATTTAATGGCGATATAAATGAATTAGAAAATTGTCATATAGAAGCTGAGCTTGAATTTAAATCAATGGGAGATTTTATAGAAGCATCAGGACATATTTATGGCAATTTAAATTTAGAATGTGACAGATGTCTAAAAAAATATATCCATAAATTAGACTTTGAAATTAATGAAATGTTTGCAAAAAAAGCTCTCTTAGAAGATTATGGAGCAGAGCTGGAACTCACAGACGGTCAGTTTATAACAGATTTGAATGGAGCAGAAGACATAGATGTTTATGACCTTTTGTATCAATCTGTAATATTAGCTTTACCAAATAAAAAGGTTTGTGGTATAAATTGTAATGAGGGATTCTTTGTATCTGAACAAAAACTTGAAACACATGATACAAGAATGGATATCTTTAAAAATATAAAGATAGAACGTAAGTAATTAACCCGAATATATAAGTAGTAAAAAGAAAGGTATAGGAAAATGGCAGTACCAAAGAAAAGAACAGGGCATAGCGCTCAAGGAAAAAGAAGATCAAATTGGAAGGCAACAAAGCCTGCTTTAACAAAATGTCCTAATTGCGGACAAGCAGTTTTAGCTCATACTGTATGCACAGCATGCGGTACTTATAAAGGAAAACCGGTTTCTTTGAAAGACAGAGTTGAAGAAGTTCAAGAAGTTAAAGAAGAAAAGAAAACAAAAAAATCAACAAAGAAAGCTAAAACTGAAGAAGTTAAAGAAGAAGTAGTCGAAGAAGTTAAAGCTGAAG
>CADBTL010000155.1 GCA_902797575.1 uncultured bacterium | reverse complement strand
TTTATGGGGCGAGTAGTGGGATTCGAACCCACGCATATCGGAACCACAATCCGAGGTCTTAACCGCTTGACGATACTCGCCATATGCTACTCATTGAGTATAACAAATCAAAGTTAAAAATCAAGTATATACTCTTAAGTTATATGTATTTACACTCCAAAATATAACTTTCTCATCTTATCTATAAGT
The DNA here is from genome assembly GCA_902797575.1 of uncultured bacterium. Classification (GTDB taxonomy): domain Bacteria; phylum Cyanobacteriota; class Vampirovibrionia; order Gastranaerophilales; family Gastranaerophilaceae; genus CAG-196. The sequence continues at coordinate 9,892 of CADBTL010000155.1, read as the reverse complement.
TTTTCTGCATTACCAAAATCTTTTAAAAACATATACACTGGCTCTCCAATATATTCGCTGTGATTATTTGACATTATTTTTAACACATCTTCCCTTGTAATTGAAATAGGTTTAAAGCCTGCTCTTAAATACAAACTTACTGGTGAATGTTGTCCATTATATGGCTCTGCTTTCAAGAACAAAGGATTTGCATTCTTATCTTTTAAAAAGCTTAACAATTTAATTCCCAGAATTTTTGCAGATGACGGATATTCTTTTTTCTTTAAATTTTCAAAACTGCTAATGTAGTATATATATTTACTATCTTGTATTATTTTTGCAATCTCATCTCTCTTTGATTGATCAACTTTTAATTGCTTGCTAAATTTGTCTTTATCAACTACCTCAAAATGTATTTCGGCGATTTTTGCTGATTTTTGATTATTAATGAATGTATTAGCCTTTGAATTTAGCTCATTTAATTGTGTTGTATCAAGATAATCTGGAATCTTTTCTATAAAACTTTCTCTCTCCTTTAATTTTTCCAAGTCATACATCTTAAAACTATGTCGTTTATAAGCATCTGAAAAGGTTATTATTACAGGTTTATTATCAACATTAATTTTATCTATAACCAGTCCCAAACCATTTACATATTCATTTTTTTCAAATAGATTAGAGTTCGAACACAATACCGATTCAATTCCTTTTGTGTTATAACCGAGTTTGACTTGAGAACGATTCAATGCCGTATATTTAGCTGACAAAAACTTCATTCTTTCTAATTCTTTATCTCTGAAGCTTCCCATAAAATCAGAATTTGCTTTATTTAATAAGTCATTAATTTTATTTAATACAAATCTTTTACTATTCCAAATCTCTTCGAAACCTAACTTATCATATAATTTTTCCAGTGATTTTATATATTCCAGTTCTTCTTTATTAAAAGCTCCTGTGTTTTTTAAAACTTTATCACAAGGATGTTCATATCTTTGGCATGCAAGTTTCCTGTTTTGTAATCCCAAATTCGTATCAAACCATTCTTTATATCCGACTCCGCTTTGTCTTGGCAAGTCTTTATCTATCAAACGTTTTAGTGCAAATAACTCAAGAACATAATTTTTTAAATCTGATTGTATTTTTGCTGTTATCATTTCAGGAGAATATACATATATATTTTGTTTGTCGTGATTTAGCATATGTTTTGTTAAAATATCCGGAAATAACGTTTGACACATTTGTGCGTGCTTTTGTTTTAGTTCGGACTTGCTTAAGTTTGAAAATTGCTGCTTTAACTTTTCTATCTTTATAAAATCCTCTTTTGACAAACCACCTACAATATTTTCCAGAATTTGCGATAAATTTCCGTATTGATAGGATTTTATATTTAAATTTGCCGGCTTATTATCCGACAAGACTTGTGGTATTTTAATTTTAAGATTCTGTATCGGATGAGCTGGTAATATTGTTTTTAATTTCGGAACTGTTATCGGCATATTAACTATTTTAAAACTTGTAAAAAAATTTTTTGTTATTTATTGACAGACAATTTTAACATGATAAACTCTTATAAAAAGGGGTATTGTATGTTTATTGAAAGAATTCAACCAAAAGTATATTCACCAATCAAAAAAAGTATCGTTTCTCAAACTTCAGCTACAACAAAAAAGCTAAAAGATGTAGTTCTTACACCATGGGAATTCGACAAAATGATTAATGAATCAAAAGACAATGTCACAAAAAAGTACAAATGTACAAAAACAGATTGTCCTTCAACTGAAGCATATCACTATAACACACCTGGGTATGACATTTGTTAATCTGATATTATTAATTAATCTTTAAAGGAGTATTTATATGTACATAGCAAAAGTTCAACCAAAAAGTATTATTTTACCAATTACTAAAAAAGTATCAACCAAAGCAAAAAATGCTTCAAAGAAATTAAACGATGTAGCTCTTACACCATGGGAATTTGACAAAATGATTAATGAACCAAAAGCTAATGTCGTAAAAAAACATGCCGGCGACGGAGGTTCAATTTGCTCTGATAATTATTTTCATGAGGCACCTGATTTATATTCTTGTTAAAATTTAAAGGAGTAATTTTATGTATATTGCAAAAATTCAGCCCAGAAATGCTATTCTGCCAATAACCAGAAAAATTTCATCAAAGGCTGCAAAGACATCAAAAAAATTAAATGATGTAGCTCTTACACCATGGGAATTCGACAAAATGATTAATGAGCCAAAAGCTAATGTCGTAAAAAAACATGCCGGCGGTGGGGGTTCTGTTTGTTCGGAAAGTTATTCAATTGAAGCACCGGATTTGTATTCTTGTTAATAAAGTTAGTAATATATGGAAAAAAGATTAAAACTTGCTTCTTATACAGTTAAAAGATATGAACCGCAGTTGGAGAAATATTTCTTTTACAATTCAAAGAATAGAACATTTTGGGAAACAGATTTTAAAACTGGTTCTGTAATATCTTTACTTGACGGAAACTTGTCTGTTTCTGATATTATTTCCATATTAGCTAAAAATAATTCAGAGATTCCTAAAGAAAAGCTATCAGAGTATTTTAGAAATAATTTTGAATTTCTTTTAAAAGAGGAGTTTCTTTGTGTTGCAAATTGATAAAAAATATGAAAAAGCTATAAGATATTATTTAGATAGCATATTAGATCCTCAAATATTAACAGTATCCCAAAAGACATACGATACGAATATTGCAAAATCTCTGAACGGATATATCAGAGATTTTTCCAATAATCCTGGTTATAAATTTACAACACCATTATCTTGTTTGTGGAACTTTACTTCTGCATGTAATTTTCGGTGTGTTCACTGTTTATATAATGATACTGAGTATTCTGCAGCTAATGATTTATCTCATGATGATGCTATTAGACTGGCAGACGAATTAATCAACGATTTTAATATAACATATGTTGTTTTAACCGGCGGCGAAATTTTCATGCGAAAAGATATAATGGATATAATCAGAAAGTTTAAAGAAAATAACGTAGGAGTCAGACTTCAAACAAATGCCGCTTTGATTAATAATGCACAAATTGAAGAGCTTGCAGAACTATTTAATCCTTACACTGATTCTATTCACATTAGTTATGATGGTGCAACTGCCGAAACATTCAAAAAAATCAGACAAACCAAACATTTTAATACGATTATTGAAAATACTAAAAAATTGGTGTCAAAAAACGTTAGAATTTTAGCAGTTTGCACTATTAATTCAATTAATTATAATGAAATTTGTGATATATACAAACTTTGTGCAGATATTGGAGTTTATGAATTCATAGCTGCAAAAACAGTTTTATATAATGAAAGCCATAAGAATTTAATGGTTTCAAACCAAGATTTATTTATGCTGTATTCAAAATTACTTCCACTTAAAACCGATTCTACACGTCTGACAGCGGCTTTCTTTACTCCTTTTGAAATTCTGAATATACCCGAAGCTAAACAAATTATTGAAGAAAATAAATATCAACAATTGATAGATAATAAATATAAAGAAATAGCATCAAGAAATTGTCATTATCATGACAAGATTGCAATTCAATCAGACGGAACCGTCTATCTGTGTCTTGAAGCATTATCTCATGATATTGCTCCGCTTGGTAATTATAAACAGAATTCATTATCTAAAATTTGGGAAAACAGGCACAATAATATTCTTTTTCAAGAACGAAATATTGAAGATATGAATTGCTACAATTGCAGATACAACAAATATTGTAATAGCGGATGTATGGTTAAAAGCATAGCTTGGGCAAATAATATCAATACTCCGCAAGGACCTTGTTCATTAATTTAATAATTAAATTTGTATATAAAAAGAGCCTGCTAACAGGCTCTTCTATTTAATACTCTGTTCAAATATAAAATTAATTGATTCTTTGGAACATATATCCGATTCCGCGGGCAGTTAGAATTAACTCCGGATTTGTAGGATCAGCTTCTAACTTTGAACGCAATCTTGAAATATGAACATCTACAACACGTGTATCAATTCTATGATCAGCAGGATATGACCATACATGCTGTAAAATCTCATTTCTTGAATAAGCTTGACCGGAATTATTTACCAATAATTCTAAAAGACTAAATTCCATACCTGTAAGTCTGATGCGTTCATTCTTTCTGTATACTTGTCTTCTTGCTGTATCAATCTTTATCATTCCGGTTGTAATTACATTTTTACTATTTTTGCCGTTTGATGATGTTCCTGCAGAAGAAGAACCGGATGCCGGTATAATAACGTCTTTATTGATAGAACGTCTTAAAACTGCTTTAACTCTTGCTTCAAGTTCTTTTGGGCTGAATGGTTTAATTACATAATCATCTGCACCCAATTCCAAACCTGTAATTCTTTCAGAAACGTCACCTAATGCAGTTAATATGATAATAGGAACATCAGATGTTCTTCTAATTTCTCTTGTAACACCATAACCATCCATCTTCGGCATCATTACGTCTAAAACAACCAAGTCAGGATTTGTTTTATTAAATACATCAACAGCTTCTTCTCCATCTTCGGCGGTAACAACGTCATAACCAACCATTTTAAGACGAGTTTCTAAAATTCTTCTTATACTAGCTTCATCATCAGCTACTAAAATCTTTTGACGAGCTTCGGTTTCCGATGTTTCTAATTCTTCATTTTCTGCCATGCTATCATCCTTTAAATTAAATAATACTTTACAAAAATTTGATTTTCTTAATATTAATACATATATCTTAATAGAATTTAAAGAATTTTGCAAGAGGGCAAAATAAATATAACTAAAAAAATAATGAACAGAATAAATTGCTATATATCTACTCCTGACATCATATTAATTAGCGTATCAATTGTATTTTGCATGTTAACACTATCAGTAGTTCTTTGCTGCAAAAATCCGTTTATTTTAGGCATCATCTCTATTGCTATATCTAATTTGGGGTTACTTCCTGCTTGATACATACCAACATCAATTAAATCTTTATTTTCTCTGTATAAAGCCATTAGTGCTCTCATTTTTGCCGCAGCTGCTTTATGCTCAGGAGAAGCAATTGCTGACATTAAACGTGATATACTGCCTAAAACATCAATAGCAGGATAGTGATTCGATTCTGCGACTTTTCTTGATAGAAAAATGTGACCATCTGTAATACCACGCACAGTATCAACTATTGGGTCATTAATATCATCACCTTCCATAAGAACGGTATAGAATGCTGTTATTGAACCTTTTTCGCTATTTCCAGCCCTTTCCAGTACTTTTTGCAGCCACGAAAAAATTGAAGGCGGATAACCCTTCATTGTAGGAGGCTCACCTAAGGATAAGCCAACTTCACGCCCTGCCATTGCACAACGTGTAACAGTATCTGTCATAAGAAACACTTTTTTGCCTTGATCACGAAAATATTCGCAAACTGCAGTTGCTGTCAAAAGGCATTTTTGTCTGATTAATGGAGGTTGATCTCCTGTTGAACAAACTAGTACGGACTTTTTCATTCCTTCCGGACCAAGTGCATCTTCAACAAACTCTTTAACTTCTCTTCCACGTTCTCCTATCAGTGCAACAACGTTCACATCAGCATCGGAATTTCTTGCAATCATACCAAGTAAAGTACTTTTTCCGACACCGGATCCGGCAAACAGTCCCATACGTTGACCACAACCAAAAGTAAGACAAGCATCTATTGCACGTACACCTGTAGAAAACATCTCAGTGATAATAGGTCTTTCAAATGGACCAGGAGGAGGTCCGTCAGACGGACGCCATAAAGCATTAGATATATCAAGAGGCTTGCCGTCGATAGGCTCTCCCATTGGATTTATTAATCTTCCCAACAAAAAATCACCTACCGGAATCATAATTGGTCCACCGGTTGATGTAACCAAGCTTCCTTGACCAATACCTGCCCCATCATATAAAAGCAATAGCTGCGCAATGTCTCCCTTAAATGCTGCTACTTCAGCTGGTTTTCTTTCACCATTCGCTGTTTCAATGTAACACAAATCTCCTATTTTCAACCCTGGTAATTTTACTTCAACTGTCAAACCAAGCAATTTTGAAACACTGCCTTTATATTGATAAAGGTCAATATGTTCTAATTTGTTTTTTACATTATTTTTTAAATTATCTAAAAGCTCTTGATTTACACCTTCCATACTGTTGATTGTAGCACATCCGGGCAATGTTATCAATTAATCCTTGTATACAATTGATTTATTTTAGTTTCCGTGTGATAATTGGACTGTAGCCTGACTCTCGAGGAAAAACAATAGATTAAAGGTTAGATGTTGTATTATTTCCTTTGGAGAAAGGGGGAGAACGTAAAATATCGTGCCCTCTTTTGGCACGATATTTTTTTTGTTATACAAATAGGAGAATTTTTATGGAAACACGTGTTGCAATTATAGGTATTATTGTTGAAAACGATGCTGTAGTATGCGATATACAACATCTGTTAACTGAATATTCACAGTATATTATCGGAAGAATGGGAATCCCTTATCAACCAAAAGCAGTAAGAATTATAAGTGTTGTTTTAGATGCACCTGTAGATGCAATTAATGCTCTAACAGGAAAAATAGGCAACTTAAACGGTGTAAATGCAAAAACAGTTTATTCGAATGTGTAAAATGAGGAATTGAATATGGAAACAAAAATTTTATATGATAAAAAATCGTTAAAAGCAGAAGAATTTATTAATCATGAAGAAGTTTTAAGAACTCTGGATTATGCAGAAAAAAATAAAAACAATATTGAATTAATAAATGAATTATTAGAAAAAGCAAAACCAACAAGAATTGGCGGGGAAACTTTTTGTAAAGGTTTGACACATGAAGAAGCCAGCTTACTCTTGGCATGCGAAGACAAAAGTGTCCTAAAAAAAATATATGATTTAGCGGAAGAAATAAAACATGCATTCTATGGTGAAAGAATAGTCATATTTGCACCGCTTTATTTATCTAATTATTGCGTAAACGGCTGCATATATTGCCCATATCATAATCAGAATCACCATATTCCACGTAAAAAACTAACTCAAGAAGAAGTTAAAGCTGAAGTTATTGCTCTTCAAGATATGGGGCACAAACGACTTGCTATTGAAGCGGGAGAAGATCCTGTTAACAATCCTATAGAATATATTTTGGAATGTATTAATACTATATATTCTATAAAACATAAAAATGGTGCTATTCGCCGTGTTAATGTTAATATTGCGGCAACAACAGTTGAAAACTATCGTAAGCTCAAAGATGCAGGAATTGGAACTTATATATTATTCCAAGAAACTTATCATAAAGAAAGCTATGAAAAGCTGCATCCTACAGGACCTAAACATAATTATGCATACCATACAGAAGCTATGGATAGAGCCATGGAGGGAGGTATTGATGATGTTGGGCTAGGAGTTCTATTTGGGTTAGAACGATATAAGTATGAATTTGCAGCACTTTTAATGCATGCAGAACATTTGGAAGCGGTTCATGGAGTCGGTCCGCATACAATATCTGTCCCAAGAATAAAGAAAGCTGATGATATTGATCCATCAGCATTTGATAATGGAATTGATGATGAAACATTCGCAAAAATTGTTGCATTAACTCGTATTGCAGTTCCTTATACAGGCATTATTGTTTCCACTCGAGAATCACAAGCCGTTAGAGAAAAGCTTCTTAAACTTGGTGTTTCTCAAGTTTCAGGTGCATCAAGGACCTCTGTCGGAGGGTACACGGAAGAAGAAAGACCGGTTGATACAGAACAATTTGATGTATCAGATCAAAGATCTTTAGATGAGGTAGTAAGATGGCTGCTTGAACTCGGTCACATCCCTTCATTCTGCACTGCATGTTACAGGGAAGGACGAACCGGTGACAGATTTATGTCCTTGTGCAAAACGGGACAAATTCAAAATTGTTGTCAGCCGAATGCTTTAATTACATTAAAAGAATTCTTAATGGATTATGCCAGTGAAGAAACAAAAAAAATAGGCGAAGAATTCATAAAAAAAGAGTTAAATAAAGTAGAAGGCGTGAACAAAGGGGTTTATAAAGCTCTGACAAATAACCTTGCAGAAATTGAAAACGGAAAAAGAGATTTTAGATTTTAGGTATTTATCAAAAGATAATACGGAAAAATTAAAAATTTTCTTGCAGGCACATAAAATCATACGCGAATTATTTCTTGCGTTTCCAAACAAGCTTGCACGCTCCATAATATTCATACGAATACAACAGGTACTCAAGTTTAGTACCTGTTGTTTGGTACATATATCCCATTCTATAGGAACTTATCCTTCCTGAATGTTCTCTGAGTGCATTAGAAAGTTCTTTTAATTTAGCGTCATTAAAATAGCATATTTTATAATCTTTCCACTCGTTTTCATTTTTCTTTAACCATTGGTTATACTGAGTTTTATATTTACAAATACCGTTTTTTTCTCTTCCTTCAACTATGTATTTGTAGGTTCCGGTCCAATCTACATACCAGTGAGGATTACAATGCTCTAAATCATCAATAAAATAAGGATCAAACTCATTTGGCATAAGATGCTTTCCATATTTAGTATAACTATTTCGCGTAACAGCATAAACAGAAGTTACGCAAAATAGTAGTACTAATAGAATTATTGATAATTTATATTTCATTTTAATTTATTTATACGCTTGCCATTTGTTCTTTTAAAGCAGAAATTGTTGTTTCTAAAGAAGCTTTATCAAAAATATTGTAAACAACTGCTTCAGGCACAATTTTTTTATTTAAACCTGCCAGAACTTTCCCAGGACCGATTTCAATAAATGTATCAACTCCATCGGCCGCCATTTTCTGAATGGTTTGTGTCCAATGTACTGAAGAATATATTTGACGCGGCATTTTTCTTCTAAAATCTTCAGCTAAAGTAGTTGGTTCTGCATCTACGTTAGTAACAACAGGTATTGCAGCATTATTTAATTCTGTGTCTACAATAAATTTTTCGAATTCCTTGCCGGCACTTTCCATAAATTTTGAATGAAATGCACCGGAGACAGCTAAAGGAACAACCCTTCTTGCACCATTAGCAAGCATATAATCACCTGCTGCCTTAACAGCTTCGCTATCACCTGTAATAACAACTTGTGCAGGGGAATTGTAATTGGCGACATCGACATATCCTATCTTAGAACCTTCTTTTAAGCCTGCTTTTAAAACATCATCGTTTGCATTTAATACAGCAGCCATACTTCCGCCTTTTGTAGCTCCCATTAAATCTGCTCTTTTTTGGATAAGTTTTAATGTTGTTTCAAGACTCATAACACCTGCTGTGAACATTGCACAATATTCGCCTAAAGAATGACCGGCTGTGTAATCAGGAGTTAAGTTGAGTGCTGAACGCAAGACTTCCATAGCAGCAATAGATGTAGTTACAATACAAGGCTGAGTATTAACAGTTTGTTTTAACGCATCTTCAGGTCCGTTAAAACAAATATCAGAAATGCTTCTTTCTAAAACGTTATTAGCTATATCATAAACATTTTTTGCAGCTTCATATTCTTCGTATAAATCTTTACCCATGCCAACCGTTTGAGCTCCCTGTCCGGGGAATAAAAATGCTATTTTTTTTACCATATTATTAATCTCCTTTACATATATTAAATTCTTTAACTCTTCTTAAATTAAATATAGTAGTCTTATCTGCACGATAAATCCCTTCTTTTATTATTTTATCAAAAATATGAAATTATAGCTAAAAAAGACTATCTGATAAAAGACTTTACAATAAAATATTTTTAAGATAAGATTACAAAGTAGCCAATTAATTCTGTGGAGGAATGCCAGAGTGGTTGATTGGAGCGGTCTTGAAAACCGTCGTACGTGCGAGCGTACCTAGGGTTCGAATCCCTATTCCTCC
>CADBTL010000154.1 GCA_902797575.1 uncultured bacterium | reverse complement strand
TGATGATGTTTTAATAAGTATAAAATTATTGGATATTCAAAAATATAATATAAAAATTAATACCAAAATATTTTCCGATAATATAGTTATTGCCATCGAAAAAGATGTCTATAATACTATAACAGAAGATATGAAAATTCTATTATTAGCAAATGTGGCATCATATTTTCAAATGCTAGGTTTTAAATATGACTTTTTAGTCAGAGGAACAATTACATTAGGCGATTTTTATTTAGACAATGATTTAGTATGCGGTAAAGGATTGGTAGACGCTTATAAAATAGAAAGTGAAATTGCCGTTTATCCAAGAATAATTGTAAATAATTTAGGAATAAACGATTTTATTCAATGTAATAATTTAAAAAGATACCTAAAAAAAGATTTTGACGGTGCATGTTATTTAGATACTTTTAGTAACTATTTTGATATTGTTAACGGCGATACTCATATTCATGAAATAAAAGTTATACAACAAACTATGACAAATAAAATAAACCAAGCTTCTGATTATAAAATTCAAATGAAAAATTTTTGGCTTGCGAATAAATTTAATGAATTTTGTCAAAATAATGGTTTTGAAGAATGTTTAATAGATATAAGCACATTCCCTTATGATCCAAACTATATAAGAACTATTGTAACTGGTGGTGCAAGGGAGTTGATATAAATGTTGTTAGTACTTAATAATCTGCTTAAAGAATACGAACCCATTATAAAATTTATGTGGGCAATTTTCCCTTTTATGGTAACAATTTTTATGGCATATATAGCATATCAACAATGGCTTATAACAAAAAGGGACTCTAATATTGATTTAAGCAAACAGGCAAAAGAAAATTTTTATAACCCACTAAAAAAATATATTGGTAGAATCATTTTTTCTATATTTGTATCTAAAGAAAAAAAATCTAATTTTAAAAATGACAGAAATATATATTTTAAAAAGATAGAGCAAGCACTCAAACAATCACCATTCATAGTAAAAGAATATAATGACGAGTTAATTAAATACTCTTTCGATTTATTATGTCATTTGAATAGTAAGCAAAAAAATCCCATTGTTATAAAAAATAGTTGGAAATTATACAAAAAAGCATCTCAATGGTTTTTTAATGCTTGCATTCCTGATGAAATAAAAATAAAAGTTTGTCCAAATAGACTTCCAAATATTTATTCAGTCATAAAAAATATTATAAAAATCGTATATAAATTTTTAACTCCTTATTTTTTACAAGATAAAATAAGTAATTTATATATAAATATTGGTTTTTATTTTTGGTTCTGGCTTATTGCAATTCATATATTGCAACAATCTTTATTAAATAAGATTAAAGAAATAATAAAAAAAATTAATGATAATAAAAAAGAACAAGAAAAAAATCAAAAAGAAGGCAATAATGAATAATACTCTTGAAAAATGGGAAGAAAAAACTTTAGAAGAGGTCTTGGACAAAGGTTCATCTAATTTATCTGCCAATAAATTAGATAATTGTGATGGTGAATATCCTGTATATGGTGCAAGTGGGCTTGTTAAAAAAGTAAATTTTTATCAGCAAGATAAAGAGTATTTGGCAATAATAAAAGACGGAGCAGGTGTTGGCAGGGTATATCATTATGAACCTAAAAGTTCCGTATTAGGAACTTTGCAATATCTATTTCCAAAAGAAAATATTAATATAAGATTTGCTTATTATTATTTAATATCATTGGATTTTGCTAAATATTATCAAGGTGCAGCAATACCCCATATATATTATAAAGATTACAAAAATGAAAGATTAGTTTTACCTCCATTATCAGAACAACAGCGGATTGTGGGGATATTGGATGAGGCTTTTGAAAATATTGAAAAAGCAAAACAAAATACCCTCCAAAACCTCAACAATGCTAAAGAATTGTTTGAAAGTTATTTAACGTCAATACTTATTAATAAAGATGATTGGGATAAGAAAAAACTTAGCGAAGTCTGTATAGATTTTGGGCGTGGTCGTTCAAGACATCGTCCTAGAAATGATAAAAAATTATATGGCGGTCAATATCCGTTTATACAAACCGGAGATATTAGGAATTCTGACCATTTTATTACTGAATATACTCAAACATACAATGAAGTCGGACTTGCCCAGAGTAAGTTGTGGCCTAAAGGCACTCTATGTATAACAATTGCTGCTAATATTGCGGAGACAGGAGTATTAACTTTTGATGCTTGTTTCCCTGATAGTGTTATCGGTTGTGTATTTGATGAAACCAAGACAAATATTGATTATGTTGAATATTTATTACAGTCATTTAAAGCAATACTACAAGCAGAAGGGAAGGGGAGTGCTCAAGATAATATCAATCTCGGAACGTTTGAAAAACAATATTTCCCATTCCCTGATAAACCGACACAGGATAAAATTGTTAATAAATTAGATAATATGAGAAAGAATATTGCAAATCTTGAACAAATCTACACTCAAAAACTCCAAGACCTTGACGAACTAAAACAATCCATCCTTCAAAAAGCATTCAATGGAGAATTATAATGTTTAGAGGACTATTTCTTAAATTTGGACAACAAGAACACATAGAACAGTTACAAAAACAAGGACTTATATATTGCAATACGTTTGAATATTTTCAAAAATGTGAAAATAAAGAACAACATGACCCATATGAAAATGCTTCAGAGATATTAAAAGGGAAAAATTGTAAATTAATTATAGATGGAAAAGAATTTGAAGTAGATCCAGAATCAAGCATAGGTATATACAAAGGTAATGATCCAAATTGTGATTACACAAATATTTTTTGTACTGCAGCTTTTTCATATGATAGCAAATTAGTACATAATCATAATATATATGATCCAAGTTTATTTGATTTCGGTAATACTATTCTAGTTATACATGATATCGAAATATTTATAAGCAGAATGACAGAAAAATTAGAAGATTTAAAGAATAAGCATTTAATTGATAATTATAGAGCAAATCCTGTAGAATATATAAACATGGACTCGTACGAAGGGACATGGGGTCCATTTAAAAAATCTGATAAATTTAAACATCAATTAGAATGGAGATTGGCTTTAAAAATTCCACAACAAAAAGAACCTTTTAGTTTTAGTATTGGCAGTATTGAAGATATATCAAAAACTTCACCAAGACAAAATTGTGTAAATAAAGTAATACAAAATCCAAGTGGTACATATAATTTAGAAATTTAGTGTATAATAGTTTTATGATTGAACAAATTAAGAAACTTATAGCTGGTGGTGAGAATCAGCATGTTGAGTTTAAGAAAGCAAAAAACGATTTTCCTAATGATGCGTTTGAGACTATTTGTGCTTTCTTGAATACTGATGGCGGTATGTTGATTTTAGGAGTTGATGATAACGGAACCATTAAAGGTGTTAATCCTGATTCGGTTGACAACATAAAAACAAAATTTGTTACTACAATCAATAATCATGAGCTATTGAACCCTACTGCATATCTTTCAATAAACAGCATTGAACTTGATGGCAAAACTATTCTATATGTTCAGGTTCCGAATGCATCCTCGGTATATCGGTATAAGAGCAGAATATATTTGAGAAATCATAGTTCTGATATGGATATAACAAATATTCAGGAAGAAGTTTCAAGATTATATTTGAGAACCGACAATTCTTATACTGAAAATCAGATTTTCCCATATTTACCGGTTGAAGAATTGCGGACGGATTTAATCGCAAAAGTCAAAAAGATTGCCAAAATCAACAATGCAAACAATGATTGGAATGATTTGGACACAAAAGAATTCCTGCGCAGAAACAAACTTTATCGCAGGAATTATACAACGAACCAAGAAGGTGTAACTCTTGCCGGAGTTTTATTATTTGGAACGGATGAACAAATTGCCTCCGTTGTTCCGAGCTTTAAGTTTGAACTTGCAAAATGTGTTGATAATCCCGAAAGATATGACGATAGAATTACATTGCAAACAAATCTTATTGATTGTTTGGAACAAGCTTCTGCTTTTATTGAAAAGCATTTGCCGAGTCCTTTCTATTTAGAGGGTACACAAAGAATAGATTTGAGAAACAATATTTTCAGAGAAATTATTGCAAATATGCTTGTGCATAAAGAATATTCCGGAGCTGAACCCACAAAATTAATAATAAAGAAGAATGAAATTATTGCAGAAAACAGCAACAAACCACATATAAGAGGTTTTATTACTCTGCAAAACACAGAAAATTTCTCTAAAAATCCAAATATAGTCAAAATTTTTAGAGCAATGGGATATGTTGAAGATTTTGGAACAGGTATTCCTAAATTATTCAAGTATTGTAATGCTTATACAGGCTTTGCACCCATTATAGAAGATGAAAATGTTTTCCGCATAACTGTAAAACATGAGTTCTTCTCTGGTACACAAAAAAACGATACAGTTGTGGGACCAAGGGACCAAGCTGAGGGACCAAGGGACCAAGCTAATGTGTACCAAGAAATATTAAATTTCTGCATTACAGAAAAGTCTTTAAATGATATTATGCTGCGATTTGGCTACACAAATAAAACGAAATTCAGGAACAAGTACATGTTACCATTGATAAATCAAGATAAATTAAGAAAAACTATTCCTAGTAAACCTAATAGTCCAAATCAAAAATATTTGACAGTAACAAAAAAAGGTAAAAATAATGACTGATATGGATTTCAGAAATTCAGAAGCTGACACCAGAGCCGAGCTCATTGATCCAAAACTTAATGAAGCCGGTTGGATTCGCAGTGATAAAATTCGTGTAGCAAGAGAATATCCCATATCTAAAGGTCGTATTATTGATTCAAAAAATCGTGCTAAAGGTTTGAGTGCAGATTATGCTTTGATTTATAACAATGTAATTATAGGAATTATTGAAGCAAAAAAGAGTTCTTTAGACTATTCTGAAGGT
>CADBTL010000153.1 GCA_902797575.1 uncultured bacterium | reverse complement strand
TGCTAAACAAATAACAGGAATACCTAATTTATTAGCTTCAGCAATTGCAATATCTTCTTTTGCTTGGTCTACAACAAAGATAATATCAGGTAAACCGCGCATATCTTTGATACCGCCTAAAGTCTTGCTTAATTTAGCTAATTGTCTGTTAAGTTGTGCTTGTTCTTTTTTAGGTAATTTTTCAGCGTGGCCGGAATTAATAAAGTCTTCAAGTTCTCTAAGTTTGTTAACACGTCCTCTTATAGTTTCAAAGTTAGTTAACATACCACCAAGCCATCTTCTGTTAATATAGTATGCTCCTGCTCTTTGAGCTTCTTCTGCAACAACTTCTGCAGCTTGTTTTTTAGTACCAACGAAAAGAACATTTCTTCCCTTAGCTGCATATTCTCTAACTGCATCATATGCTGCATCTAATAAACCTGTTGTTTTTCTAAGATCAAGTATATAAATACCATTTCTTGCCCCATAAATATACGGTTTCATTTTAGGGTTCCAATGTTGTGTTTGGTGTCCGAAGTGAACGCCTGCTTCTAAAAGTTCAATAAGTGATGCTGTTGACATCTTTTGTCTCCTTTTGTTTTAACTGTGTTTTACTACGGGAGTTACAGTCACATCGCTTTAAAGTGAATAAGTGAATCTGTAAATAAGTGAATAATTTTTATTAGTTCACAAATGTTATAAATTCGGCTATTTACTTGGATATATATTTACCCATTTATCACGACTAGGGCGAGCCTATCTGACTATAAAACCAATAAAATAGTATTATAAACAGAAATAAAAGTAAAGAAATTAAGCAACTTTATTAACATTTCTATAAATAATATATTATGCTTTTATATGATAAAATAGATTGGGAGGTTTTATGCTAAAAACTGTTAGGATTATAAATAAAGGTTTAAAAGGTGATATAACAATACCTGCAGACAAATCTATCTCTCACAGAGCGGTCATGTTTTCTGCTATTGCGCATGGAGAGTGCCAAATTAACAATTTTTCAAGCGGGGCAGATTGTCATTCAACATTAAATATTTTTAAACATTTAGGTACTGATATACGATTTATAGATGAAAAAACTCTTATAATAAATTCAAACGGGAAACTAAAACCTTCAGAAGTGGCACTAGATGCAGGAAATTCAGGAACAACGACAAGGTTGATATCAGGAATTTTAGCAGGACAAAATTTTGATTCTGTTATTATTGGCGACAATAGCTTATCAAAGCGTCCAATGAAACGTATTATTGAACCTTTATCGCTAATGGGTGCAAAAATTGAGTCTACAAATGGATGTGTACCGCTCAAGATATATGGAACCCAATTGAATGGTATAGAGTACTCTTCACAACTTTCAAGCGCACAAGTAAAATCTTGTATTTTACTTGCAGGTTTAAATGCAAGCGGTAAAACAACATATCACGAACCTTTTTTGTCAAGAAATCATACGGAAATATTGCTTCATTATTTGGGTGCAGATATAAGAGTCAACAAGAATTCAGTAATAGTATATCCATCGGAATTAACGGCAAAAGATATTGATGTTGTAGGCGATATTTCTTCCGCAGCGTTTTTTATAGCAGCAGGTCTAATAGTTCCTAATTCAAGTTTTGTAATAAAAAATGTCGGAATAAATCCAACGCGCTCAGGAATTATTGACGTAGTAAAGCGTATGCAAGGTGAAATATATATTAGGAACACACGAGAAGTTTCAGGTGAACAATGCGCAGATATAATGGTTTGCTATACAAATAATTTAAAAGGATGCACAATTGAGGGAGAAGATATTCCGCGATTAATAGACGAATTGCCGATTATTGCAGTATTGGCTTCTCAAGCATACGGACAAACGATTGTGAAAAACGCAGAAGATCTGAGAAACAAAGAGTCTGACAGAATTAATTGTCTGGTTAGAGAACTCTCTAAAATAGGAATTAATATAACAGAAACTCCTGATGGGTTTGTTATTGAAGGAAAAACAAAAATAAAAGGTGATGCTGAATTAGAAAGCTATCATGATCACAGACTTGCAATGAGCTTCTATGTTGCAGGCTTAATTGCCGAAAAAGAAATTGCAATTAACGGATTTGAGTGGACAAATATATCCTTCCCCGAATTTGAAAAATTATTTGCAAAACTTATTGCCGGCGGTAATTAAGGATATATAACCTAAGTTAAATTCAAAGTTTATACAACAAAACACTTATTGTCAAATTTTGACAATAAGTGTTTCAAAATTTTCCTCACATACCACAAAGTCCGGTTAGCTGTTTTACGAATCTTTTGTAACATTAGTCAAACCGGCTGCAATCATAGGATTATGCTCCGCAAGTTTACGATTTATGTTATTAGGGGTAGTCGGTGTATCAGAGTAACCTATTGTAGCACCGGCAGTATCTCCGCCAACGCCTTTTATTATCTCTGTGGCAGAAGGTGTTCCAAAAAGATGCATATTGACTTCCTTTCGTCTCTATAGTAATACCTCTAACTTGTTTACTGAAAAACAAGTTACATATATATAAAGTATTTCAGAATTATGAAATTGCATAAAGAAATAAAATTGTTACATAAATTTACATTCAAGTAGTTGGTGAGTTCAAGGAGTAATTACAATAAAATTACAATAAAAAAAGGATTTGTAAAAAATATTTCACATTTAATGACAAATAATCACGATTTTTATATTATATAAAGTATAGATGGGAATAAGGAGTCTGGGTTTCATGGTTAATAAGAAGATAGAAACGGTTAGTCCGGTACAAAGTACGCTTTCAAGAGAGGAGGATGTTTTTACAGCATTGTCGACATCTGCTCTTTTAGCAAGAAGCGCTGTTCCGTATTCACACAGAAGAATTGCTGATAATTATGTCATTATTAAACGTGTATACAGATTTCAGGCGGTACAAAGCAGAATAACAAACTCTGAAATACAGTTGCTAAAAAAATATGATTTTAATACGTTAGAATTTTCAACTATTAAGCAAGTAAATGAAGAACTTTCGTACTTAAAAAAATGGTCTACTTCAACAAATGATTTACTAAGAAAAGATGCTGACCAGTTATTACAAATAAGATGCAAAGAGTTAAAGTATATTGTCGCAAGCAGATATGCTACTGTAACTAATGAAATATATAACGGTTATAAGGCTTTGGAAAGATATTTTGAAGAGATTTCAAAGTTTTATTCACCAATTTGTTAATATTTCGTAATATTAGAGCAAATTTTAACCTTCACGTGTTTTATACTCATCAGAAGGTGTTGTATGAATATAAATCATGTACAAACATATAATAATATAACTTTTGGGCATAACAATCCTTGGGCAGACAGCCCATATGACAACAGAAAAAAATATATTGTTGCCGGAACAACTGCGTTAGGAGCGTTAACAGGTATGGCTTGTCATGCTAAATATAAAGGTTATTCGCTGAACCCCAAAAAAATGTTTAAAAACATAAAAAATTCATACTGGAATAAAATTGACTTTGATGACGGTCCTGTTATAACAATTGGAGCCGGTTCTTGTCTTGGAGGCCTTATAGGGGGCTATATTATTGACAAAAACAAAGAAAACAGAAAAGCAAAAAAAAGAGAAGCTTTACTCCAGATAACAAACATATCACTACCAATTATATCTACTGTTTGGATGAGTAACCAAGGTGAAAAATTAGGTAAAAGATATTTTGAAAAATCAAATACAAAAGAAACTTTCAGAACAAAAACTCCAAGAGCTATTTTTGCTATGGTTGGTTTATTTGGTGGTGTATTTGCAGCAAATATTATAGCGAATAAAATTAATGAAAAAATATTCCATCAAGGAAAAGGACGTCCTGTTCAAGCCAGTGACTTCTCTGCGCACTTGGATGATTTTTGTGTAGCGGCGAGACAAATAAGTAAAGCTAAAATTACGGACTATATTCAAAAGCTAGTGCCGTTTGCACTTATGGTTGCCGGAAATGAAGTAGGTAATACTACGGTAGAAAATGCTGATTCATAAGACTATATTGAACTTTAACTAACAAGGTAAATACGTAGTGCGATTTTGACAATTACAGTTTTAATGATAGTATAAATGTAGTAAGAAATAGTTAATAGGGTAATATCCAGTTAGATAAGAGGTGTATATGGAGTCAAGAAATAAGCATTTATTGTCAATATTAGCAAACAAGTCATCTGAATATGAGGGAAGAGTTGCTCTTGGTATGCGCAGTAAATACGGTTGGAGAGAACTGACGTATAAAGGTTTGGGACTTTTATCTCGTAAGCTTGCCAGATACTTAATTGAAGAATTAGGTGTCGTAAAAGGTGAACGACTTGCTATTTTATCAGAATCAAAACCTGAATACGGTGCGTGTGTATTTGCATCAGTTCTTGCCGGTACTATAACAGTTCCTCTTGATAATAAACTGACTATATATGAATTAAAATCTATTCTTTTAGATAGCGAGCCTTCTGTAATTCTTGTTTCTAAAACATATATAGACAAAGCTTACCAACTAAGAGACGAGATTCCTTCTCTTAAAACGATATTAGTAATGGACGATAAATATCAAGCAGAAGGTATCAAAAACATTTATGAATTACCTGATATATATGACGCAAAGTGGCGAGTAAGAAGTGCTAAAGCAGTTGCTTTTATTATCTACACGTCAGGTACTACAGGAGCTCCTAAAGGAGTTGAAATTACATTTGGCAATATTACATCTCAGCTTATAATTACAAAAGATGCATTTGATAAGATTCTTCCTGATAACAGACGTGTATCGATATTATCAATACTTCCTATGAACCATATGTTTGAAATGACAGTAGGTTTCTCTTCATTCTTAAATTTTGGTTATTCAATATATTATACAAAAAGTCTTAAACCAAAAGATATATTAAAAATGATGAGAGACAAGGAAATAGAATTTATGATAATGGTTCCTGCTTTTATGAAATTATTAAAAACAACTCTTGAAGCAGAATGTATAAATAAATATACTCCATTGGGTAAATGGTGGTTTAATATTAAATATCACTATATTGCTAAATTTTTAGGATTTGGAAAAATTAAAAAGTTTTTATTTAGAGATCTTCATAAACAATTTGGAGGAAAGTTCTGGGGAATTTTATCAGGCGGTGCGCCTATGGATGTTAATATTGCAATATTCTTTAACAGAATAGGTATCAAAGTTTGTCAAGGCTACGGCTTAACAGAAACGAGTCCTGTTGTAGCTTTAAATACTGATAAAATTAACGATTATGCTTCAATAGGTAAACCGTATAAGAGTTGGAAATATAAAACAGATCCAAAAACTGGTGAACTTCTTGTAAAAGG
>CADBTL010000152.1 GCA_902797575.1 uncultured bacterium | reverse complement strand
TCATCCCCTGAATATATAGCAAAATCATTAGGACAGCTCATTTTTAATTCTGTAATGGTGTCCATATCACCAAAACTTTGTTTTAGTGCAACTATATTATGATATTTTCTTGCAAGTGTTTTTACTGTTTCAACCGACATATTAACACCGGTTCGTGACGGGATATTATACAAAATTATCGGAAGTTCCGTTGCTTCCGCTACAGCAGAAAAATGCTCAAGCATTCCTGCTTGAGAAGGTTTATTGTAATATGGCACAACGGTTAAGATTGCGTCAGCTCCTTCCTTTTCAGCTCTCTTTGCTGTCATTACTGCAGTTTCTGTTGAATTTGAACCAGTTCCCATAATGACCTTACCTTTACCAAGAACAGCTCTTTTTGCACTTGATAGAATCTCCAATTCTTCATCGTATGATAGCGTAGGTGCTTCTCCTGTTGTTCCTGTGACAAGAACTGCATCAGAACCGTTATTTACAAGGTAATTAGCTAAAAATTCGACTTTATCATAATCAACTTCCCTTTTATCATTAAAAGGTGTGACCATAGCTGTAATTACTTCACCCGCATCATATCTCATAACTTATACTCCTCATTCTATTTTTATTATACTATAAATCTTCTAAAACCTCATGAACTTCTAATGTATTTTCACCATCACCTTTTTGAAAAACTCCTACGCTATTAGTTATGTATCTGTGTTCTTCATTACACATATATCTGTATAAAGTATCTGCCGTAATTAAAATTTTGTTCCAAGATTCTAAACCAATAAGCCAATCAAGCTGTTCCGTATTATCACCTAATTGAATGCAAACAAAATAATTAAGTGGCGCCGGTGAGTTTTTTAGTCTGAAAATTATATCAAGCATACTATCTATTTTGTTGAAATTTTCAAATTTATATAAAAATCCGTCTTTGTACTCTATTGGTTTTATATGTGTTCTTTCTGATATAAAATCATTTATTAATAAGTTTTGCTCTTTAATATCAATAAACATTGTTTTTTGTGCGTGCTTTTTTGAAATTTTTACTTTTATATACATAAAATACTCATTTGTTTTTCTCTCTCTAAATTCCAATAAAGTTTTTAAACCTTCATTAAATAAATCTTCTTTTGCCTTTTTATAATTGAAGTAAATATCTAAATAAAAATCTCGAAGAAATTCGATAAACATACTAAGAAGTTTTAGTAACAATATTATTAGCAATACTATTATGGTTGCGGTAAAATACTTAATTTCAAAAGTTTTACCCCAAAAATCAAAATTAAGTGGAAACATGTTATCTGCAGTATTAATGATTTGATCTAATGATGGAGCAATGAATGTCATCCAAGCCCAAGACGCACCTATCAAATTCTGAATCCAATACAAGGACAACATCATCATAAAAAATACGCACACTATTCTTAATGATTTTTCAGCATTGAGCATTCCACTGAATAAGTCCATTATAAATTTATGCATCTACTCTTCTCCAAGATAAATATTATCGATTAGTCTTACACCCTCAACTCGGCATGCAATTAACGCAATTGACTCGTTGTCGGCTTTAATCTTGTCTTCAAGAGTGTTTTTGTCAACAATTTCAAGGTATTCTAAATCGTGTTTATTCGTCAAAAAATTATATGCGGTTTCTTTTAAAGCATTTACTTCTGTAATTCCTCTCTTATAGCACGACTTGATATTGTGCAAAATCTTACTAAGAACCAAAGCGTCTTGCCTACCGTTTTCTGTAAGATATTGGTTTCTTGAACTTAATGCAAGCCCTGATTCTTCTCTAACTATAGGGCATTGAACAATGGTTATGGGAACGTTTAAATCTCTAACCATTTTCTTTATTATAATTACTTGTTGTGCATCTTTTTGTCCGAAGAAAGCAAAATCAGGTTGAACAATATTAAACAATTTCAGCACTACAGTGCAAACTCCGTCGAAATGTCCGGTTCTTGATTTTCCGCAAAGCGTGTTAACGTAGAAAAATGGTGGACATACATATGTCAGATTATCATTAGATAATTTTTGCCCTTCACCATACATTTCATTTGCTGATGGTGCAAATACTATATCAACACCCTCTTTTTCACAAAGTTTGACATCTTCATCCAACGTTCTCGGATATTTATCAAAATCCTCCGAAGGTCCAAACTGAATAGGGTTTACAAAGTCTGAAACAACAACCCTATCACAGGTTTCTTTTGCTTTTTTTATTAAACTCATATGACCTGCATGAAGTGCACCCATAGTTGGAACTAAACCAACTGTTAATTCATCTTTCCTCCACTTGTGTATTTGTTCTCTTACTTCTTTTATTGTGTGTAATAACATATAACTTCCCCTTATTTTTGGTCCATTATACCACATAAAGAAACGTAACGTAATTTATGGCAAAACTAAAATTATGTATCCTTAAACACAAAAAATATACTCATTTATATATTACATTATATAATATACATATTCAGAAAGATATATCTTGATGTCAAATTATCATCCAAACGGATGATTTTTTTATTATACGTAATGTAAATTTTTGTAAACCTGCTCAATATCAGTTAAATCAATAATCTTACGAATGTATAGCTTTAATATATAAGTACCTTTACAAAAATTAATAAATAAGTTAAAATAAATTCGTAGGCGGTTAATATTTCGTTACAATTTAGCAATTAAATTTGTTTTGAGCTTTTATTTAAAATACAATGTTGAATGTACGACAAAAGTTTAACCCAATAACATACAAATATTTAGGAAATGGAACTATGAAGAAATTAAGTTATTTAATCGCAGTTTTTTGTTTCTTGTCTATGACTCAAACACAGGCAGCAGACGTAATGTTTAATTCTGCTGATGTAGCAAAATTTGGCGGCTATAACCCCGGTGCGTATAATACTACAGACATGCAAAACAGTAATTACCATCAGGTTGATAAGAGCTATGTTCAGTCTTTGGATGATGTAACAAAGGACGAACAAATTTATGATGCTACTGTTGAAGAAAATTATGCAAGAGAAGGTTCAATATACAATCCTCATTTCTTGCTTGAAAAGATTAATTTTGAAGGCAATACAGTAAAAGATATAAAAGAAGCAGACTTGCAAGCTCTTGCAAGAGAGGTTTTAGGTGAAGATGTTTATTTTGATGAACTATTGGAAGTTTGTTCAAAAGTAACAAATTTATATCGTTCAAAAGGATATTTGACATCATATGCAACAGTTCCGCCTCAAAGAATTGTTGATGGTGTTGCAACTATTAAGATTGTTGAAAGTAAAGTTGGCGATATGAATATCGAAGGCGAAAAATGGACTCGTGAATGGTATTTAAAACATATTATTATGGGTAAAGCCGGCTTACGTCAAGGTGATGTATTTAATGCTAAAAACCTTCAAAGAGCTATGAAAGAAATCAATAAAGAAGATTATGTTCAAGTTCAAACAGAAATAGAAAGACAAAAAGAAGGTGACGAAAATACACAAATTACACTTAATGTTCGTGACAGATTTCCAATTGATTTTAATGTAACGTATGATGACTACGGTCGTTCTTATACAGGCGCACAACGTGTTTCGTTCTTGCTTGGTATGCATAACTTAACAGGTTTAGGTGATAAAATTTACGGTGGCTCTATTATATCATCAGGAGCAACAGGTTGGATGGCAGGATACAGTTTGCCAGTTTCTTCATACGGAACTCGTTTGTCATTCGATTTCAATGATTCACACGTAAGATTAGGCGGACCATATAAAGGACTTGGTGTAAAAGGTAACGCTCAAAGTTACTTCTTCAAATTAACTCAACCATTGATTCAAACTGCTAAATCAGATTTATTCTTGTATGCAGGTTACGATTTAGTTAATGCTAATACATCTTGGTTGAATGGTATTTCAAACCCTGAAAGACTTTCTACATATAACTTAAATGTATTAAGAGCCGGCTTATATGGTATGACTGATGACAGTTATGGTCGTTGGATTGGAAACTTAGGACTTGACTTTGGTATGGGCGGTAACGGTCATGGTGCTCCGCAGGATACAACATTCTTTAAAGTATCAGCAGGTGCCACTCGTGTTCAAAGATTATGGGGCAGAAGTGCAGGTATTGTAAGAGTTAACGGTATGTATTCTCCAAACAAGTTATTTGCAGCAGAACAATTCCAATTAGGTGGTCCATATACATTAAGAGGTTATCAACCTGCTGAAATTATTGGTGACTATGGTGTAAGCGGTACTGTTGAATATAGATTCCCAATACCATTCCTTAACAGAATTGCTCCAAAGATTGATGAAAGAATTAGACTTGCAGCGTTCTATGACTTTGGTTGGGTTGGTGAAAACGGTAATGTATATGATTATCCGAAATCATTCTTGCAATCAGTTGGTTTTGGTACATATATTACATTTGCTGATTGGTTAACAACACAAATCGGTGTAGGTTTCCCTCTTGGAAAGAAATACTACGGAGAAAGTACTGCAAGATTCTACTTCAGTGTTAACGGTGACTTAGACAGAATAATTCCACTACGTAATCCGCAAAAACTGTAGTAATATAGATATAGTTAAAAAGACCTTCGTTAAATCGAAGGTCTTTTTTTGATTATACTAATGATAAAAAAATATATTATAGTAATATTCAACAGTTAATATTAACTGTTATTTATGTTATTTATGCTGCTTGACCGAATCCAAACAGGTTTTTAATGCGTGTCATAATTGATTCTTTAGGTACATGTCGATGTTCGTCGAGTAATCTTTGCGCTTCTCTGGTTTGGGTTCTTGTATCCATTTGCGGATGTTGCATTCTATCTGATAATGCCGAATATTGATATTTTTCCATTTTATCAGGCTGCTTTGAACCGAACAAACTTCTTATACGTGCTGTTATTGAGACTTTTGGAGTATATCCGTATTTGTCTTGCATTTCTTGTATTTGTTTCGTTTGAGCTTCTGCTTCTGCTGCAGAAGCTAAGAATGCTAAACTTGCCAGAACAGCAGATGAGTTAGAACCTCCTGACGGTTGTTGTACCGTTGTTAATGTTTGAGGATTAGAATCCGATTTAAAAGCAGGTGCTTTTTGTATAACATCATTGCTTAAATTAATTTTCTGCATTACATCTTTCCTTTACATTTGTCCCTACATATTAAATAAGTCACAAACACAGAAAAAATTGCATGAAGGGGCTTCCTTTCCCTTCTATTTGTTGAATTAGAGGCGAAATTTTTATACATAAAATTCGTCTTTACAATTTGTAATAATTACCATTTTTGTTAAGTTATGTTAAGAAAGGAGGCAAAAATTAATGTTTATTTCAGTACGATGCTTTTAATTAATAAATCGTTTCCAATTTTTTTTGAAGAATATATTTGCAAATTTTTTGTTTGGGATATTTTTAATATGTTATTTCCGTCAAAAGAGGATTTTCCGTCGTTATCATTTAATATCTTAGGTGCAATAAATTGATAAATTTCATCAATTAGATTTTCTTTTAACATTGCGCCTGCTAAAGTTCCTCCGCATTCTGCAAAAACAGTATAAATCCCCTTTTTATAAAGTTCTGAAAGGATTGCCTTTATGTCTAATTTTTCGTTTTTGAGCGGGGTATTATATTTAGTCGCAATATATATTTCACCTTGTTTAAAAATATTTGCTGTTTTGGGTACACGTTCATTTGTATCTAAAATACATTTAAAATTGTGTTTCATTGTCGGATTATCTGCGATTACAGTATTTGAACTTGTAAGTATGCAATCAAACTCTGAGCGCATTTTATATACTTTTTGTCTTGATTTTTCTGATGTTATCCATTTAGAATCACCGTTTTTGGTTGAAATTTTTCCATCCATTGTTGTAGCGGTTTTAAGGACAACATATGGCATTTTTTCTTTCATATTTTTTATGAAAACACGATTAAGGAACTTAGATTCTTCTTCAAGAACTCCTATTTTAACTTCGATTCCTGCTTTTTTTAATATTGAAATGCCGTCAACTTTCGGATTAATATCTTTTATTCCTATAATGACACGTTTGAGCTTATGTTCAATGATTAAGTCAGTGCAAGGCGGAGTATGTCCGTAGTGTGAACAGGGTTCAAGATTTACATATAAAGTTCCGCCGTTTGCTTCATTATTTTTTAATTTAAGTAAAGCATCTCTCTCTGCATGGTTTTCGCCGTATTTATGATGGTATCCTTTTGAAACCATATTACCGTTTTTATCTAAAACAATGCAACCGACCATAGGATTTGGCGAGGTTTTATTTTTTCCTTTGAGTGCTAATTTTATACACTCTTTCATAAATTTTTCATCTTGAGTAAGCATGTGTAAATTATACAAATAAAAAGCAAAAATGTTAAGTTTTATTAATAAAATTTAAAAATTCAGTCAATTTTTTTTCACAATACGACTTTATATACATGTGTAGAAAAGTGTACGGAGTTTTATATGACAAATCCATATAGTGTTGGTTATCCATATGATCAAGGGCAAATGATGCTGTATAATCAATATTCACAGCCGACTCAGATGCAGCCTGCTTATGAACAGTACAATCAAATGCCTATTAATCCTCAAATGTATTCTTCCGGATATTATAGCAGCAGTAAACCTTCATTGATAAGCGGAGTTCTTACAGCAGGTGCTGTAGGGTTTGCAGGCGGTGCTGCTGTAACTGCAACAGTTGATTATTTTAGAACCAGAAAACCTGTAAAAGACGGTAAAGTTAAAGAATCTTTTACAAAAAAAGTTATGGAAAATATTATAAAAAAAGACTATGTTTTTAAAGGTAAAAAGTTTTTTAAACAAAAATTAAATGTATTAAAAAATATAGATGCGGCAAATACTCCCAAAAAATTTAAAAAATTAATGGAGAAAAATAAAGAGTATTGTATGACATTATGTGATGGAATTTCATTAAAGACA
Organism: uncultured bacterium; assembly: GCA_902797575.1. Taxonomy (GTDB): domain Bacteria; phylum Cyanobacteriota; class Vampirovibrionia; order Gastranaerophilales; family Gastranaerophilaceae; genus CAG-196. The sequence continues at coordinate 693 of CADBTL010000152.1, read as the reverse complement.
ATGTGTGATACGGCTACAAAGGAAAATATTAAAGAGAAAATTGCTGCAATAAAGGCAAGGGCGCAAGCAAGTCTTAAGACTGAATATCAGAATATAAATGATGCAGTAAAATTGTGTTGGGATAAAGAAAATAAGAAATTTATACAAGGAGAAGGTGTAGATAAAAAATTATTCAAAATAATAAAGAATACAAAAAACGGTATCAATTGGGCAAAATCAATGAAGTATGGCGGTATAACAGCCGGTATTATGGGTATTTTAGCTTTAGGATCTGCATTATTTACAAGAGGTTCTAACCAATAAAATTTACTAAAATTTCTTTTTGGTGTAAAATGAAATTGTTCGAGATTATGCCGAAGTGGTACTCTGCCGCAGGAAAATGATTAAGTATCATTTTCCGAGAGGGTTGACCTTGAGTCAACATCCGCCACTGAGAGCATACAACAGTGTAACAATTAAATATTTATGTATGCCGAAGTGGTGGAATGGTAGACACGTGCGTTTCAGGTGCGTATGGAGCAATCCATGCGGGTTCAAGTCCCGCCTTCGGCAAATAAAAAGAGAGTCCTTGTGGCTCTCATTTTATTGTTAGTAAAGAGGACGCAGAACTTTGTTAACCGAAATGATTGTAAATTATAGTTTAGCGGATTTGTGTACAATATAGATACTGTTGGTGCAATTAACCGAAAAATG
>CADBTL010000151.1 GCA_902797575.1 uncultured bacterium | reverse complement strand
AATATATATCTATACTCCTTAAAAAACGACGATACACATATCCCTAATCAACAGCTATGCACGATAAAAAGTTCATAGCTTTTTTTTTGCAAAATCAGACAGAAAGGGAATAAAAAAAACAAAAGTTATGTGTATTATATATGTACTATGGCTAATGAGTATAATTACGGGTATAAGTACGACAGGTGTGTATCGCAGGGCATTTGCTCAATTAATCCTGCTACTTCATCATTACAGGAAGTTATTTTTCTGTATTTAAAAATTGCTGCACATTACGGGTTAAAACTGGAAGAATTTGGAATTAAAAACAAACAAATTCAAAACCTTGTATTAAACACTATTTCAATTATTAGTTCCAATTATGAAATATCGGCAGTAAATTTTAATACAATAAATTATGCATTTAAAAAAGAATTACCGGAGATTATTATTGAATACGAAAATATTTGCAAACAAAAAAACAAAAAAGCCGATATTATAGATACGGCCGACCTTCTCAAAGACGGCAAAACCATAAATGATTACATTCGTTTGGGCGAAAAAGAATTCAACAAAAGAACAAGTTTATATAATTCAGAGTTAAGTAAATTATACAAGACTTTATTTATTCTGGTAAAAAGTTTTTGCATAAACATTTTAATTTATGAAAGCTTTAACAAAGAAGTATATGATGAGTTCAGCTGCCTGCTTACAGTTCTTAATTTGCTAAATAATCAGAACAAAAATAAAAGTGATATTTTAAACTATATAAAAGATTTGGCGGAAAAAGACTGCAAATTAATGCAACGCATAAAAGAGGCTCAAATAGAAGAATATGGAGAACAAGAAGAAAGCGAAGTTTCGTTTTCAACGACTAAAGGAAAAGCGATACTTGTTGTAGGCTCAAATTTGAGAGAATTAGAACAAATTTTAGACAAGCTGAAAGATACCAATATAGATATTTATACTCACGACAATATGATACTTGCTCACACATTTCCGAAATTTAAACAATATAAGCATTTAAAAGGACAATTCGGGCAAGGAATTGAAAATTGCTTATTAGATTTTTCAACATTTCCCGGACCTATTATATTAACGAGAAATTCACTTTATAACGTTGAAAATTTATATCGAGGCAGATTATACACAACAGATTTTGCATATTCTAAAGGTGTTATACCTATAAAAAACAATGATTTTAGTGATGTAATTAAATCTGCCGATGAATCTAAGGGTTTTAAAACCGGTAAGGCATGCCGGTCTGAAGTAATCGGATTTTCATATAATGAAATCATTAATAAAGTACATCAAAAACTCCAAGAAAATATTTTTGACAGAATTTTTATTATAGGAATTGACGGAACAACTCAAGCAGAAAATGAATATTTTAAAAATTTGATTAATCACATTCCTGATAATGTTTTTGTTCTTTCAATGTCTTGCTGCAAAGAAACCGAAAACAGAATTTGCTTAAATGCGATGTATGACACAATATCAGTAATCAGATTATCTGAAAACTTAATAAAAAATTCAAAGCAAAAAGTCAGCCTCTTTTTTCCTTTTTGCGACCGTCATACACTTTCTGCAATCATCTACATTAGTTCGCTAGTCAAAGATAAAATTTTTATAGGAAAATGGAACAACAGCATTATTAATCCTAATATTACAGATGTTTTAAAAGAAGAATTCAGTATTGAAGAAATATCCACACCAAAGCAAGATATGCTAAAAATAATACCTGAATAAAGCTACATCACATGATGTAAAAATATATAATATTAATTTTTTAATTAAAGTTTTTTAAATTTTTACCGATAATATTAACGCAGGTATAGGACATGTCATGCGTAAATTAAACGGTATCACTATAAACGGAGAATATCTGGGAAGTAGTGTTGTCATAAACGGTATGTTTAGGGCAATATGCGCTATTTCTCCTGCTGTAATGCGGCATTTTGTTTATATGGTGAACCAAATATCAGATTTAGGGGAAGCCGTTAAAATCGTCAATTTTAACTGTTATTACGATAGTATCGATATTGAATTTGAAAATGATATTAATACAGGTATCGCAAGTTTGTATTACGCATTAAATAACAACGAACCCGTACTTACGGATTGCAAACTTATCTTAAACAGTGACGAATTTGATTTATTCCACAGAGAAATTCCGCAAGAAGAAGCAGCAAAGGCGCAAAACATAGATAATATCGACAGAGAAGACTCCGTTGATAATTCAGACTCAAACATAGATTCTGCTGTTCTTACAGACAACGATACAGAGGATACAGAAGATACTGAGAATACAGAAGATACTGAGGATTCAGAACAATCTGAAAGCCAAATTAACACTGCTCAGCAGGATACGGTTGAAGAAAAGCCGTCTGCTAAAATAAATACAACAAAGCTTCAAGAGGTTTATCAAGCAGAAAATTTTGAAGAACAAAAAGACACTCATGATAATATACCCGCAAACGACGAAAAAGAAGTCGAAGAAACGCTTGTAAATAATATTGAAGAACATCAAAGCGATGATATACCTGTCCAGACAGACGAAACTAAAGTACAAGCTTTAACAAAAGAAGAAAAACGGGAGCTTACTAAACAAAAATTAAAAGAACGCAGAGAAAAAGAACGAAAAGAAAAAATAAAAGAAATCGAAACAGAATCTGATTCTCCTGCAGAAGAAGTAACAACAGACGAGATTTCACAAACAGATGAAGTAAACGAATTGCTGCCGGAAGGACAAACAGAATTTATAGAAGCAGAACAAACTTCTGAGTTAAATAACAATTCAGATAATAATGTTAATCAAGATACAATATCACCAAATTCTAATATTTTTGCTGATGATATTGACACCATTTCGACAAATACCAATGACAATAGACAAGAAGAAAACGGCGAATCTGATTTTAATAATACCGTCTCACTCGAAGATAATTTTGAGAATAACGAATTTGAAAATGAAACTCCGTCATCAGATGACGTTAGCCGAATGAAAAAGTTAACAATTTATGCTCAGACAATCAATATTCAAACATCTTCTGTTAACGGAGAATTCAGCAGTGCCGATTTAAAATCATTTAGCGATAATAATTATCAACAATCTTTCGGAAACCAATTTGACAACAGTTTCTCGGCTCAAGATAATACACAGCAAAACGGATTTAATTATAACCAAAATCAACAATTTATGAACAATGTACCTGCACAACAGATGGGAGGTTTTCAGACTCAAAATAATCCTATGTATAATCAAGGTTATAATATGCCGCCACAATATAATCAGCAAATGGCACAAAATCCGCAAATGAATCCGTATCAACAAATGGCGCAATATCAGCAAGCCGGAATGATGTATCCGCCTAATGGTGACATGCAAAATCCATATGGTCCGCCATGGGGATACGGAGGCGGCATGGGTTACGGCGGTCAGGGCGGTAATCCGAATGACCCTATGACAGCTCAGATGGATTTATTGAAAGCTGAACTTGAAATGCTAAAAATGCAGACAGCTGAGAAAAAACTACCAACATTAGACGAATTTTTATCAAAGCAAAAAGAAGTTAAAGAAGCACGTGAGAAAAAACGCCGTCAGAAATTCCGCATAGTCGGCAGCCGTGAACACATTAACGCAAATGCTCTTGATGGCGGAGTTTATGTTGCCGGTAATAAAGTCTATAAATGGGGAGATACAAAAATTCTGGATCAATAAATGTTTTTCTCGGGTATTCTGTATGTACCAACCAATGTCTTGAATTTAGGATCTTTGTATAAATATATATCAACATAGTATTTTTGAAGTTCACGTTTTGTAAAGATATTTTTTCCAAATTTTACGGAAATATCTTTAACTTCGCCGCCGTTTGACAAAAACGGTTTCTTTTTATTTGCACAATCTACTGTTACTGTTTCTTTAACTTTATCACCCTGTCTCAAAACAAATTCCGCTGACATTTTAAATATATCGTATGCTGAATTATTTTTAAATCGATATTTTGCTTTTAATTTATATCTAAATAAGATTTTTTTAGATTCAAATTGCTCTAAAAATACATCTATATCATCTTTGTATATGACTTTTTGATTTACAAAAAGTTCAATAGAATGCACTTTATATCTGTAGTATTTTGCCTTAATACCATTTCCTTGAATATCCTCAATGTTTGCAGCTTTCATTAAAGCTCTGCTATACACATTATAATCTATTTTTTGCGGAATTTTGTTTAATAAAGGTTCAAAATAATTAATCGCCTTAATCGGATCTAAATCGGCATATATAATTCCTAATTTATACTGTATATCATAGTTATCCGGTTCATACTTCAAAGCTTTATTCAAAAACCTTACTGCATCAGAATTATACCCATTTTTTACAATAACTCCAGCCGCTTCAATATAAGCATTAACTAATCGTTTTTGTATAGCCCTATTAACTACTTTGTCTTGTTTTTTTAAACGGGAATAATAGTAGTAAGCCTGTTCGTACTTTTGTGCTGCACTTAAAAATTTCCCTTCCGAATAATATTTGTCACCTAATACTATATATGAACGTGTTTTAAATCTAATAAGTTCGACTTTACTTATGTCAGGAATAGAGGTTAACAGATTTTCCGCATCATTTATTTTATTTTGTGCAATATATACTATAATCAATCTGTAATACGGAGTATAAACTCTGTCTCGAACTTTTTGCAATGCCAAATGATAAGAATATTCCGCTTTTTGAAAATCTCCTGCTGTTTCATAAAGCTTACCTACCCGCATACAAATAGCATAATTTTTTCCTGTTAAAGATTTTATAAAATCAGTTCTTGAAACGACTTGCTGAGCAATTTGTTTTTCAATTATAGACTTTTCTTCCGTATTTTCATACAAGTTTTTTATCATCTCACTTCTGGCATGAAAAGATAATAATGCCGTAATAACAACCCCGACAAAAAACGTTATGGCTGCTGTTCTAAAATAACCCAGCAGCTCTTTAATTAGTTCCCCTTTTTTGTCTGTTCTTATTCTTTTCTTTTCTTTAATCATTTAATTCCTGCAAAGATATAGAATCCGCATTCGTCATATTCGTGATATCTTTATATATTTCATCAACTAATTTTTTATTGTTTAACTCAAAAGAAGTTGTTATTTTAGATTTATCAGCATTTTCGATAAGTTTTTTAGCAGTAAAATCGATTAATTCATCTACCTTTGATGTCATATAATCATATATTTTTTTGACATCATTTCCATCGCAATATACCGTAATCTTAAATCTTTTAGATTGTTTTGTACCGGTTGGAAGAAATTGTCTTTCAAATACTCTTATAATAGTTAGAACAGCAACACTCAATATTGTAGAGATAACTGCAACATCATACATTCCTGCACCGCATGCCATACCAATACTTGCTGCAATCCATAATGTAGCAGCTGTCGTAAGTCCAAAAACCATAGGCCCGTTTCTTAAAACTGTACCTGCACCGATAAAACCGATACCGGTAACTATTTGAGCCGCAATTCTCGCAGTATCCCGAACTCCGGTTGCTTGACTGATTATTACGTTATCGCCCTCTGCAAATGTAGGAAAACCGTAAATTGAAATTAAAGTAAATACACAAGCACCTAAACATACTAAAATATGTGTTCTTAATCCTGCATATTTATTTGTTAATTCACGCTCTAAGCCTAATGCAAAACCAAATATAAGCGCAGCTGATAATCTTATAAAAAATTCAATATTAAATATCTCCATGTATTTCTTTCTCTCCCCAATCATATAATACATCATTTTGCACTATTATGACAAGAGATTAAAGAGAAAATATACCCTCTTCTACATAAAGTCAAAATATGTTATTATACAAGTAATACAAGGAGAGGAAGAAAAGTATGCAAGTATCAAAACGATTGGTAGTAAAAAAAGAAATACCTGTAGATACCAACAAAGAGATGGATTTAATTACATCAATGGATGTAGCAATGGCAGAACAATATTGCAAAGTTAATAACTTTGAAACAGGTCTAAAGAAATATAAAGATGTTTTGCCTAAAATTCAAAATGAACACGAAAAAAATTTTGTTACCAATAAATATTTGAATTACGCTCTTTCTTACGGTCAGAATTTAATGAATCAACAAAAGTACCTTGAAGCAATGGAACTATATAGAGAAGTTTTACAGCTTCCGGGTACTCCTATAAATGTTTACAAAAATATCGGATTATGCATGAAGAACATTGGCAATGCAGATATGGCGATTAAGTTTTTAAAACATTTTGAAGAGATTTCACCGGACAAAGAAGATGTATATATTTACCTTGGTGATATTGTTTATTCAGATATTAAAGATAACAAAAAAGCAATTGAATACTATGAAAAGGCACTTCAAAAATATCCGAATAATTACACGATATGTAACATGCTCGGTCACTTATATTCAACCTGCTATCAAGATAAGTTTAAAGATAAACAAATCGGATATTTGCATAAAGCGTTCGAACTTGCACCTAATAACAGAATTGTTGTTAAAAACCTTGCATATGTATACGGAAAATTTGATGAGGTAGCTAAAGCTGATGAAATGTACCAAAAGCTTATGTACTTAAATCCGACACATTCTGATTTACACGCATATGGTGCATATTTGGTTAAACATCAAAGATTTTCCGAAGGGTTCAAATTCTTGCAACATAGATTCCTCAAAGAAGATTTAGGAAACGTTGCATTCCCTGAACTCTTAAAGACTAAGAAGAAAAAATGGAACATGAAGCTTGATATATCTAATAAGGTTATTTTGGTTCACTTTGAACAAGGTTTTGGTGACTCAATAATGTTTGCAAGATTCATTGACGAAATGAAAAAAAGATGCAAAGAGGTTATGCTTGTCGTACAAAATGGTCTGATTCCTCTTTTCAAAGATTCAAAGCTTGGTGTAGAGATATATTCGGAAGCAGATATTCCAAAACTCAAGTATGATTATTGGATTCCTATGATGGATTTGCCGATTGTTTGCGAAACTCGTCCGGATACGATTCCAAAAGCTAAAGGATATTTGAAAGTTCCTAAAACAAAGGTTAATGCATACAGAAAACAACATATTAATGACAATGATAAGTTAAAAATCGGTATTGCATACGAAGGTACTATGGCAAGTAAGGAAACTAACCGTGATATTCCTTTGCATTATTTATATCCGCTTATGCAGCTCCCTGATGTTGAGGTATACAGCTTCCAAGTTGACGATTTAACGAGACAGATGGATAGAGTTCCGCATGATTATAATTTAATCAGACTCGGTAAAACCTTCTCCAACTGGGAAGACACCGCATGTGCTATGAATTGTATGGATTTAATGGTAACTACGGATAACGGTGTAATGAACCTTGCAGGAGCTTTGGGAATAAAAACATTTGGTATATTTAACAGAATAACTGAATGGCGTTGGTTTAAAACTCAAGGTGATGATATTGCTTGGTACAAGAGTATTAAACCATTCCAGTGTCCGACATCTGATGATTGGCCGACTGCTGTTAACGCAATTCTGGATGAGGTAGATAAAATTCGCTGCAAAAAAATCGGCGATAAAATAAAAGGTAAAACAAAATAGCATATCTCGGACAACAGTGATGGTAACTAACTTTGATTTTTTAAAACGAAATGATAAAAATTTATATGAAATAATTAATGACGCAGAAAAACTTTATCGTGGTGAATTTTTTGAGCAATGCATGACACAGACAAGACGATTTGGCGAAGTTGTTTGCAAGAATGTTTTAGGTTCCAGAAGAACTACAGAAGTCACTTTTGATGCAATGCTTGCAACGCTCAAAGACTGTACTTTAGGAAGTTCCACAGAAGCAAAAGAATTTGTGGATGATTTGTATTTTTTAAAAAAGCACGGCAACAATGCTACGCATTCAATTACCGTAAAACAAGACGGAATGGAAGCTTTGGAATGCCTGCAAAGAGCTTTTGAAGTAGCACTGAATTATTGCGTCTATTCCTGCAACGAAGATAGAAGGATATTAAAGCTTAGGTATGATACAGAACTTCTTGTCACAGGGAAAAAATCAAGAAAAAGCCTTAGTGAAAAATACGAAGAAGAAAAAGATAAATGTATTAATAAAACAAAAAAATCCGTTTCTAAAACTTCAAAAAGTACTAAACCAAAACCTCAATTTTGTTCAGTAAAATCTCAATCAAAAAAATCAAAAACTCCATACTTTTGGTATTTTGTAGGAACATCTGCTATTATTTCTACAGTTATGTTAATTATTTTAGCAATAATATAAAATTCAGAATACAGAAGAAATATATTAACCAAAAGATTTTTTTATTATATAATTCAATTAAATAAAGCAGCCGGATAATCGCGCCTTTATAGGTGAGGAAAGTCCGTGCATCCAAGGACAGATTGCCGGAGAAACTCCGGACGGCGTGAGCCGGTGGATCGGACCACAGAAAGGGTAAATATTAGGACAACCTGATATTGTAAAACCAAAAGACTGCCGATGGATAAAGACCACAATTCCATATAGGATGCGTGGAGAGTTATCACAGGCGATGGTGCAAAGGTGAGGTAAGAGCTCACCGGCGGTATCGAGAGGTATCGGCCGGGCAACCCCCAATCGGATGCAAGATTGATACAAGCGTTTGAGGTGTCCGCCAAGCTTGAAAAATCGCTCGAGATTAGGAGTAATCCTAATACAAGATAGATGATTATCGGGGTAATTCTACCCCCTGCCGATTGAGCAAAACAAAGTTTTGAATGTCGACAGAGAAACAGAACACGGCTTATGAACTGCTTTATTTTTAATAAAAAAACAGAGGATGACTTTTTAGTTATCCTCTGCTTTATTTATTATTTTTTTATATTTATTTGTCTACATCAACACCCATTTTTTTTAAAAAATCTCTTTCTTCTGCTTGTGCTGCTTTATTAGCTGCTGCCAATCCATTCAATCTGGCATCTGATATATTATTTCTCGGATCTTTTGATTTTTCTATTTTATCCTGCATATAAGCATCAAACTCCACCGAAGACATCTTTTGATATTTTTCGTATGTTGCAGAATCAAAACCCAAACGTTCTTCAATGCCTGCTTGTAAAGTATAATAATCAGAGTTATCGGCATCTGTATCATCAGGTTCATTATTATTTGCTAATGGACGAGGTGTTCCAAATTCAACTTTTTTGGCATTAACATCAACTTCCATACCGCTATTATTGTCTTTAATATTTGTATACTCTGCCTTTGTTGCCATATTTATTATAGTTGCTTTGAGCTTATCTATGGCTGCTTGACATGCAGATTTAAACTTATCAGGAATTGTACTTGCGGCGTCACAAATTGTTGTTATCCATTCGTATATTTTCCATTTTTCATTCTCATCAATTCCATATTGGTTTACATCACCTTGTTTTGATTTTTCCATATTTGTTAAATCAACATCTGCAGATTTTGCTAAATCATAAATAGATTTTTGTATTTCTTCACTGTTTTTTGCACTAGTAAAATCCAAATTCGCATAATCTTCTAATGATTTAGCTTGACAATTATTTACACTGTTAGTTGCCATACTATACTCTCCTTATTTATACTACTTACTTACATATATATAAAGTATTTAAAAATTTCTCAATTTCACAAAACATAGAAAACTTTACAAAAGTTTATAAATAAATTTGCGAAAATTGACGCAAAAGTTTTCAATTAATGTGTTATAATTTATAAAAAAGGTTACAGCAAAATGTTTAAACGTAAATGTAAAATAACTTTTATTACGCACGGTGCGACTGTTCATACAATGGACGGTATACTAAGTGATTCCGGAAAGTTTCCGAAACTTAATGATGTCGGAGAAGAAGAAATAGAGAAAGTTTGTGAATATCTTTCCAATAGAGGTGTTCATTATGACAAAATCTATACAAGTCCTTCCGCTAGATGTATTCAATCTGCGCAAATAGTTGCTAAGCTTTTTAAAAAACGTACAACAACAATTGATTTACCTCAACGTAATCTCGGTGAATGGACCGGACAATCGTTTATTGATATTTATGACAAATACGGCTCCGATGCTATTATGCAAACTCCAAAAGGCGGAGAAAGCATAAATGATTTTAATAAAAGAGTTCAGGGAATAATTGATAAACTTGTTGAAGAAAATCAAGGCAACAGAATTATAGTTGTAACTACTCCTGATGTTGTGCAAGCCGCTATTGCTTTAACATTGAATCTTACACAAGAAAATCAGTATAAAAGTCTTATAAAAACAGGTTCCTTGACTCAAATAAGTTACTTTGTTGATGATTGGTCAAGTATTATATATTCTGACTACGTGCCGCTATAACAAGCTTTTAAATTTAAACAAATATTATCCAACTAGCATTTTAGCAAATTTTAACGATTCTTCGTTAATTGCTCCGCTTGCAAGCTCAGCTATTGCATTAAGCTTTTCGTCATCTTTTAATACTGATATATTAACGCTGGTTGTATCTTCCTGTGTTTTTTTGACGTATATATGTTGGTCTGATTTTGAAGCAATGATTGCTTGGTGTGTAATCATTATAATTTGCATGTATTTAGAGAGTTCTTTTACTTCATCTGAAACTGCCTGAGAAGCTTTTCCGGAGATACCTGTATCAATTTCATCAAATATAATTGTGTCTATATTATCACTTTCCGCAAATATAGATTTTATCGCCAGCATTACCCTTGAGAGTTCTCCGCCTGAAGCAACTTTAGCAAGCGGTTTCAGACCTTCAGACACGTTTGTGGAAATTAGGAATTCAACCTTATCACAACCGTTTTGATTTAGTTCGCAAGTTTCAAAATTAATTTCGAATTTAACTTTTGGTAATTCAAGTTTTTCCAATTTTTCAATAATTAATGAAGATAAGACTTGTGCATACTTTTGACGTTCTTCTGATAATTTTTGAGCTAAAACTTGCAAAGTTTTGTATTGTTTATCAATATCAATTTTTAATTTTTCAATATTCTGTGTCGAAAATTCTATTCCGTCTAATTCTCTTCTTAGTTTTTGTCCTTCCGTGATAACATTTTCAATAGTACCGCCATACTTGCGTTTTAATTTATCAAGTAAAAATAAACGTTCTTGAATACTGTTTATTCTTTCTTCGTCGTTTTCCAAAGAAGAAGAATAGTCCCTTAAATATGAAGATATCCCTTTTAGAGCATCTATTGCTGATATAAGTTCGCTTTCAATCTCTTCAAGAGAATTATCCATTGATGATGCCTTTGCCATATTTGATTTTATCTGCAAAAGTGCCTCCAGTATAGATGAATCATCACCTGAAATTGACCAATAAGAACTTCCTGTAAGCTCTTTTAGTTTTTCAACATTTTCAAGAACGGCAAGCTCGTTATTTAGCTTTTCATCTTCATTAATGTCACTTAATTCAGCATTTTCAATCTCTTCTGTTTGAAACTTTAAAAATTCGATTTGGTCTTCTGTTTTATTTGCAGCAGTTTGAAGTTCTTCCAAATCAGAAAGCATCGTTTTGTATTTAGAAAATTCAGTTCGATATGTTTCTAAAAGTTCGCTGCACGTATTTTTAGTATAAGAATCCAGCAATGATATATGGTATTTAGGCTGCAAAAATGCATATGTTTGATGCTGAGAATGTATATCTAAGAACATTTCTCTAAACAATTTCATAAACTCTTGGTTTACAAGCGAGCCATTGATTCTTGCACGGCTTGATGTTTGTGTTATTTCTCTTGATAGAATTATTTCTTCACCAAAGTCTTCAATACCGTATTCTTCAAATAATGTTGATACATCTTGTTTATGGTTAATAATTGTAACTTCTATTGTTGCTTTTTCTGCACCGTTTTTAATTAATTCTTTGTTATTACTTTTAATTCCGCCAAAAGCAACGTCAATTGCGCTTATTAAAATACTTTTGCCGGCTCCGGTTTCTCCGGTAATAATATTTAGCCCGCTTGATAAATCTAATTCAAGTTCGCTAATTAAAATATAGTTTCTTATGTAAATCTTTGATAACATACAAAGAATTATACTATAAAATAAGACTTTTTATTTATAAAAATTCATGTTATTCTTATATTTGTATATATATAAGGAGTAGAGATGGAATTTAAGTCAAAAATTAAAACTATAGAATGGGTTGATAATTATTCAAAAATGGTAGATCAAACAGTCATACCGTATGAATATAAATTTGTAAATATAACATCAGGCGAAGAGATGTTTCACGCTATAAGAGATATGATAGTCAGAGGGGCTCCGGCAATAGGTATCGCAGGTGCGCACGGAGTTGTATTGTTTGCACAGGAAGGTGCTAAACAAGGATTTGACAGTGTTGGAGAATACAAAAAATGGCTTATTGAAAAAGCTGAATACATGAAAACATCACGTCCGACTGCAGTTAATTTGATGTGGGCTTGCCAAAAGCAGATAGAAGTTATCAAGAATTCCAAATCGGATATAAACGGAATTGTAGAGGAACTTAAGCAAAACGGCATAAAACTGGAAAACGAAGATATTGAAATTAATAAAAAAATTGGTGATTATGGTGCTGAAGTTGTACCAAAGGGTGCTACAATCCTCACGCACTGCAATGCAGGTGCTCTTGCAACAGTAGGATATGGTACGGCTTTAGGTGTCGTTCGTTCAGCATACGCAAAAGATAATACAATACAAGTTTTTGCCGATGAAACACGACCACGTCAACAAGGTGCAAGAATTACCACCTTTGAACTTGCAATGGACGGAATTCCTGTGACACTTATAACAGACGGCATGTGTTCATATTTTATGAATAAGGGAATGATAGATATGGTTGTTGTAGGAGCGGACAGAATTGCTGCAAATGGTGATACTGCGAATAAAATAGGAACTTATACAGTTGCTATAGCAGCAAAATATCATAACATACCGTTCTATATTGCTGCACCGCTTTCAACTATTGATATATCAATTAAGTCAGGAAATGAAATTCCGATAGAAGAACGTTCTCACGAAGAAGTTACGCATATAAACGGGAAACGTATATGTGCAGAAGGCATAAATATAATAAATCCAGGGTTTGATGTAACTCCGCATGAATTAATTGCAGGTATTATTACCGAAAAAGGTATTTTAAGACCTGACTATAATAAATCTATATCGGAAGCTTTTAATAAATAGAGGAGAATTCTATTTGAAAAAAATAATTTTAAGTCTTTTTGTCAGTATATTTTTTGCAATGAGTGCAAATGCAAATAATTTTCCTGATATCAAATATAAAAATATCAAATATAAAGGAAAAATATCATATAATTCCGAAACAAATACTTGGTCAAATGCAATAAATAAAAATGCCGATAATTATTTTACCAAGGTTAAAGGGTTTGGAGATGCATATGATTATGAAGACAAAGATAGAAATTTTGCATTTTCTACTGATTGTGAGTACGAATTTATATATAATGGCAGTTTAATCGGGTATTCTAACAGAGACTTAAAATTCTATGATATTACATATGCTAATGGCGGAATAAGTAAGCGCCCATTAACAATAGATGAGATTCAAGCAATTCTTCCCGATTATAATATAATAACATTGTCACAATTTAGTAAAAACACAAATGCTTTTAAAATAAAAAAACATGTCGGCGATTTAAAAATTTTATTGTATAACGATACAGATAATACTTTTAGCGGATATTCTTTTTATTCAGGAAATGCAAAGTTTAAACATTTTCTACTAAAAGGTTTTATAGTTGTCCAACATCCCGGAATGATACAGTTCTCTGATTTGGGTTCTCATTCTTATGAAAAACCTTGTTATGTTCTTTTAGTCAGATAGACTAATTGATTGAGATTGCGTGACTAAATGAAAATTTGTCATTTTTCTATT
>CADBTL010000150.1 GCA_902797575.1 uncultured bacterium | reverse complement strand
TCGGTTGCTTCTTCTTCAGTTAATCCTAAAGCTTTAAATATTTTCTTTTGAACTTCACTTGAGTGAATTCTTACAGAACCGCCGCCTAATTCTGTTCCGTTATAAACAATATCATAAGCGATTGACTTAACATTACCCAAATCACCACTATCCAGTTTATCCAAATCTTCTAAGTTTGGAGAAGTAAACGGATGGTGCATTGCCATATATCTGCCTTCTTCATCAGAATATTCAAACATTGGGAAATCAACAACCCATAATAAATTGTGTTTGCTTTCATCAATTAAATTTAAAGATTTTCCGAAATGGAGTCTTAATCTTCCCATAATATCATATACAAGTTTTGGTCTGTCAGCTACAAAGAAGATTATATCACCTGCTTGTGCACCTGCTCTTTCTTGAATAGCTTTAGCTTGTTCTTCTGTAACAAACTTAAGAACAGGTGATTTTGCCGTTCCGTCTTCTTGATAAATAATGTTTGCAAGAGCTTTAGCACCAAATGATACTGCAAGTTTTGTAATATCATCGATATCCTTTCTTGAATATTTTGCTCCGCCTGGAATTCTTATACCACGAACTATTCCGCCTGCTTCAAGAGTCTTTTTAACAATCTCAAAATTAGATTGAAGAATAATATCACCTATATCAAACAATTCCAAACCGAATCTTGTATCAGGCTTGTCTGAACCGTATCTGTCCATTGCCTCCTGCCAAGGCATTTGAATAAACGGTGGTTTAATGTCAACACCAGCAGCTTTAAATGCATCAACTAATAAGCCTTCAACAACTTCAATTACATCTTGTTGTTTTACAAATGATAGTTCCATATCAATTTGAGTAAATTCAGGTTGTCTGTCTGCTCTTAAGTCTTCGTCACGGAAACATTTTGCTATTTGATAATATCTTTCAATACCGCCAACCATTAATAGTTGTTTAAAGATTTGAGGTGATTGCGGAAGTGCAAAAAATTTCCCCGGTTGAACACGAGATGGAACCAAATAGTCTCTTGCTCCTTCCGGAGTTGTTTTAATCAGAATCGGTGTTTCAACTTCTAAAAACTCTTTGTTATTCAAATAATTCCTTACAGCTTGAACGATATTGTGTCTGACTTTCAAGTTGTTAAGCATTTTTTCGTTTCTGAGATCTAAATAACGATATTTAAGTCTTACGTCTTCAGATACATTTTCATCGCCCAAAACAAACGGTAAAACTTTTGATTCAGATAAGACATTGACTTTTTCAGGATACATTTCTACTTGTCCTGTAGGGTATTTTTCATTATATGTTTCTTCAGGTCTTTTAGAGATTTTTCCATGAACCTGAATTACATACTCGCTTTTCACTTTTGAAAATGTTTCGTGAACGCTCGGATTAACTTGTGGATTAGCTACAAGTTGAAAAAATCCGCTTCTGTCACGAAGTTCTATAAATAAAATACCGCCTAAGTCACGAACAGTTGAAACCCAACCGCAAAGAGTGACTTCTTCATTAAGGTTTGCAAGATTTAATTCCCCGCAATTTACCGATTTCATACTTGTTTTCAATTTATTATCTCCCTTTTTTATTTTATTTTCACCCAAACAGGCATAATTGTAAACTGTTATTTTATTCTTATATTATTCCATAAGAGTAGTCATCATTATCGGTTCGTCCTCTGTTGCAAGAACAGTATGTTCAAAGTGCGCAGACGGTTTTCTGTCTTTTGTTACAACTCCCCAATTATCAGGTTCAACAAATACGTCGTCGCATCCTAAATTTAACATTGGTTCAATTGCAATTACGTAACCTTGCTTGATTAGTGTATGATCTCCGACTCTATAGTTGTACAAAAACGGATCCTCGTGCATTGTATGACCGACTCCGTGTCCTCCGTAGTGACGTACTATACCCAAATTGTATGATTTTGCAACATCTTCCACCGCACCGGATATATCATCCAATACATTTCCCGAACGCATTTTTGCAATACCTGCATAAAGAGCTTCTTCTGTTGCTTTCATTAGCATTTGTTTTTCTTCTGAAATTTTACCTACTGCATATGACCAAGCACTGTCACCAACCATTCCGCCATAAGTGGCACCCACGTCAATAGCTATAATATCGCCTTCTTTTAAGATTTCTTTTTCGTTAGGAATCCCATGTACGACTTTTTCATTAATAGATGTGCATATGCATGCCGGAAAGCCGTTATATCCCAAGAATGTAGGAACAGCTTTGTTTTCTTTTATAACGTGCATTGCAATACTATCGAGTTCTTTAGTTGAAATACCCGGTTCCACAACCTCTTTCATTTTTTTGTGAACTAAAGCAACAATATGGCCTGCATGACGCATGCGTTTTATTTCATCTCTGGATTTTCTGTTTATCATAATATTTATACCTCTATAATCAAATTTTAGCACAAATTTTGTCAGGTCGTGCCCTCACACTTTTATGCCTTTTCTTTTTTTAACTCTTTAAACCATATTATATAAAAATAGACAGCAAGTATTGTATATACAAGCCACATTATGACAGTTGAATATACTTTTACACCGCTTTTTGCAATCTCTAACCACATAATAAATGACAAAAAATTAACTATAAACCACACAATCCATTGTTCGATACATCTTTTAACGGTTAAATACATACCCAATATTGAAAAAATAGTAGTTATTCCGTCAATAATCGGGTTTTTATCTCCGAGATGGTACAAGACATATATTGATATAAACGATATCAAAAGGGCGATACTAAAAAATAAGTATCTTTCACGTTTAGAAAGTTTAATTTTAATAATTTCATATTTATCAGCCTTAAGATTCTTATTCCATTTAAAAAATCCTATAATCTGCATCGGAATATAATAAAAAAGATACAGAACCAAGTTCCCCCAAAAATGGCTTGCAAAAGATAAATACGCATAAAAAGCAGAACCGGTTGCACCAATAGGATAACATAAAGGAATCCCTTTACCCGCAAGAATTGTGTATGTAATTCCACAGAAAGCGGAAACAAACGCAATAAAGGAATCGTGCGTCAGAATTGCATTTATAAATAAAATTGCATACACAAAAATAAATCCCAAAAGTTCTATCTTGTTACGTTTTACAAATTCCGCTATTCTCATATTTATGTTATCTTATAAACATAAATGAAAGTAAATTCTAACAGGGATATCTCATTCAAAAGTATTTACACATCTTCTGCCGTAAAAAAAGGACTGGAGCTTGCTTCGTCTAACGGTGCGCTTTTTGGTGCATCGGCAACAGTTGCTTTTTCCGCTCTTCGCCCTTTGTCTATAATGTGTACTCCCCAAACAGACAAGGAAAACCGCAAAATCGCTTCAGCAAAATCAATTACTTCAAGCCTGATTAATTTTGCCCTGATGCTCGGACTTTCTATTCCTTTAGCAAAATCTATTAAAAAAATAGATACTTCTCCTGCCAAGTATTTAAAGAAAGAAACAATAATAAAATTAAAGGAGAAAGAAAAAGATTTAACGGATTCAAAAGGATATGTTTTTGCGACTCAATTATATAAATTAGGTATAGCTTCCTTTGTTGCAATACCAAAAGCAATTGTCACCGCATGCGGAATGCCTTATATTGTTGCGGCATTGTCTTCCGAAAAAAAGTCTTCCGGCAAAAAATACGAAAAAAATCTTTCTTTTAAAGGGGTAACAGATAAAACAGCTGAAGGTATTGGGAAAATTATGAACAAAGAACGGATGTTAAATTTTGTAGACAAGTATAAAGATTCCAATTTCCCTATGCACATAACCGCAATAACGGATACAATTGCGACTTTAACCTTTATGTATCAGGCGCACAAAAGCAATAAAATAGAAGAGACCAGAAAAAAAACTTTGTTATATAACGCAGGAATATCAACTGCTTTAAGCATTGCAGGAGGGTACACTCTGGATAAAATGCTTGATAAACCGACAGAAAATTTTATACAAAAATACAGAAAAATAAATATAAAAGACAAAAATCTCGAAAAACAAATTCAAGGCATAAAAATTGCTAAACCGTTTTTGATACTGGGAACTATATACTACATCCTGATTCCGTTTATATCAACTTTTATGGCAGAAAAAGCCGGTAAAAAAAATAATGAATAAGAGTTTGCGGAAAAATTAAAATTTTCCCTGCAAACTCTGGGGAACGGTTTCAAGTCAGACTACGTGCTATCCCGCACCTAGTCTG
>CADBTL010000149.1 GCA_902797575.1 uncultured bacterium | reverse complement strand
GATTCTTCATTATTAAAATCAACTCCGGCTTCTTCCATTTTGTGATACAAAGTGAAAAATTCTGTTTCATAACCAAAACCGACTAAGCCTTCAGCTTTTGAAGCTGCTTGCATTTTTGTAAAAAATTCACTGCCTGATATACCTTCCTCTGTTACAACGCTTGATACTTTATCAAGAACTGTTTTTGAATATTTTGTTTTAAATAATTTATCAATCCCCTTGCTTCCAAGTGCAACAGTACCTTTCCCGAGTGCTTGTGCTAATACTCCCGAATATCCGGCAAATAGACCAAACTTAGCATTTTCATAACCCATTACAAGAGTTTGTTCAAATCTTTCGACTAAGCCTTCAGACCAATCTTTACCTTCTAATAAGTTCTTTATGGTATTATCAGCCATACCAACAGTACCTTGCAAGCCACCATAAGCACCCATCGTTGCAGCCCCATGCAAAGCTCCGGCTGCACCATTAACCCATAAACCGCCTAATACTTTATCAGCTTTTGCAAGCCTGTTTATTAGTGTTGCATTTTTTGACCACCTGCTTGCAATACCGGCTGTCTTAAATACATTTGTTGTAGTTCCTATATTTCTTCCAACATTACCGATTCTAACAAAAGCACGCATTGAACCCATACCTTTTGTTACCAAAATCATTGTTGCAATATCTAAAACACCGCCAACTGTGCCTTCCATTTCTTGTATTCTGATTTGTTCGCCAACAGGATCCCAATTACCCAACAACTTTGTTTTTGTTGCTTCATAGGTTTCCATTATGGTTTTATCATTTGTTTTTGGGTATTTAACTTTCTTACCTATGGGTTTTGTGAATACATTTCTGAATGTATCAAGAGAAATACTATTTGGTCTTGTCGGTTCTGCAAAACCAAGTTCTTTAGCTTTTTGTTCAAGCAATTTTGCAATTTCAGCTTGATTTTCTTTAGGTATCATTGTTTCTACTTTATTGCTAATAACATCAACTTTGTAATGTAATGATTTTGCAAACAAGAAAAGTTCTTTTTTAGTTTTAATAGTTTTTATATATCTTGTTAGCCGTTTTAATTCTTCTTTATCTAGAGGTTGAACTGTATATTCAATCCCCATTACTTCTCTTTGAGCATTATACACTCTTGTATTATCAGAAGGTTGAATATATGGATTTCTTTCTGCATGTTGTTTTCTCTGTGGTTCAAGTCTTTTTGCAACTCCGGCAGCAAGTTCTGCTCTTTGAGTTTGTTTCATAAATGTATATGCTAATTTGGGGTCAAATTTAAATGATGGGTCTTTTGCTTGATGTGTTGTTGGTAAATCGCCAGGAAGTGCTGCTACACTTACAGTTCTTTCAGCTTCCATTATTGCATTCATCTTTTTAGCAAATTCTTCATTTGATAAAGTATCAACATCTTGAAGAAGTTTCTTTATTTGATTAGCTTTTGCTGTATCTCTTTTTTGTTGTTCATTAGATGTATAACCAATTGGGCGAGCATTTCTTACCCACCAAGCACCTTGCGTAAAATTAAGGTTTCTGTCGGCACTTTGAGAAATTGTTACAGCAGAAGTATAATTGTCTACAACATACTGTGCCATAAACATTCTTGCTTTTAAATCTCTATATGCTTGGCTATTCTTTTCACGTTCTTTCATCTCTTCATCAGTACGAAGAATAATTCCGAATACTTCGGCTTTATCTGCCAATTTATCAAATGTAATATTACTCATTTTTGATAATTTAGCAATAAATTCTTTCGGTAAACTATCTAATGCAGTTTGATTTAAGCGACTTAATCTGTCATAGATTTTTAAACCTTCTTTTGAAGATAAATCCACTTTCAATGTCTTTGTAATAAAGTTTTCTAAAGTAGAAGATACACTACCGACTTTTATTGTTAATCCTGTATCAGCTAAATTAATTCTTGTTGTATTATATACGTCATTTATTACTTCTTCTTTTGTTTTAAATTTTGAATTATTAATAGCATTAAAAACAACAGCTTGTTTTGCATCATCTAGCTCTAACAATTTTTGGAAGAAGATATAATTATCTTTTGCTACCCTAATACCTTTTGATTCTAATATTTCTATATTCTTTTTATCAATACTTTTAGCAGGAATATTTATAGATGTTCCTTTTTTTACTTTCTTATCTGCCTTAATATCAGGATTAAGCAATTGTAATTCTGCTGCATAAAGAGTAAGTTCTTCTAATGTTGGTGTTTTACCTGATTCCGATAGCTTTTCTTTTGCAAAAGTAAATAAATCATCATAATCTTTATCAAGTTTTTCAGGTTTTGCCACACTTGTAAGAACTGTATTATACGCATCTGATTTTATTTTATCAAACTCGGCATCTGTTATTGTTGGCTGAACAATTCCTAATTCTGTTAAAAGGTCTATAATAGATTGTTCATTTGCATGTGTTACTTCTTCAGTTGATTGAGTTGCGGTATCTAATAACTCATTTACATCATCAAGTTTTAAATCTGCATTTTGTGATTTTTGAGAAATATAAAGTCCAAATTCTTCGCTTGTCAAATCATTATCTACTGCCGCTTGTTGCAAATCTGCAAAAACTGACTGCCACTCATTTTTGCCTTTAGTATTTTTTACTGAAATCTTTCCGTCACCATCACTATCCCAGTTAAACAATTCAATAAGCTTCTTGAATTTAGGATTTTTGGCAATATCTTCTCCCTTGAGATCCTTTAAGTTCTTAAAGTCATTCAAGTTATACTTTTTCTTTCCGTTATTAGATTGTAACCAAAAATCGCCTAGTCCCATTGACTTACTTCCATTCCTGTTATCTTGGGGAAAATTTTTACCCCGCAATCTTAATGCTTGTAATCCGGTTGTGACGTCTAAATTTTTAAACCATCTTACATCATGTATTAACGGCACTTTTAGATAAAATCTTTAATAATTTTTTGAAAATTGTTACATTTGTTTACAGTTAATTTTTTATTTTTAGAGGTAACTATATTTAGGGAAAAACTCAAAATTCATATTTGATATATAATAATTAAGAACAAGCATTTAGAAAAAGGAATGAATTATGCTAAAAGGAAATGAAATCAGAAAATTATATTTAGATTATTTTAAAGATAAACATGCACACACAGTTGTAGAAAGTTCCAGTCTTGTACCTGATAATCCTACTGTTCTTTTAACAACAGCGGGTATGCTGCAATTTTTGCCAATATTTTTAAACATACAACCTTGCCCATATGAACCTGCAAGAGCTACTTCTTGCCAAAAATGTGCACGTGCAGGCGGTAAGGATTCTGATATTGAAAACGTAGGAAGAACTCCGCGCCACCATACATTCTTTGAAATGCTTGGCAATTTTTCTTTTGGCGATTACTACAAAAAAGAAATTATTCCTTGGGCTTGGGAATTTGTTACAGAAGTTCTAAAACTGGATAAAAACAGACTTTGGATAACTATATATGAAACAGATGACGAAGCATTTGACATTTGGAGAAGCATAGGAGTACCGGCAGAGCGCATAAAAAGAAAAGGTAAAAAAGATAACTTCTGGGGACCTCCTGGAGCGTCAGGTTCTTGTGGTCCTTGTTCTGAGATTCACTACGATTTGGGTGAAGAATATAAATGTGACGATCCAAAATGCGGTATAGATACTTGTGAATGCGATAGATGGGTAGAAATTTGGAACCTCGTATTTACAGAGTTATATCAAGACGAAGAAGGTAATCAATCACCTTTAGAAAAGAAAAACGTTGATACCGGCATGGGATTAGAACGTATTACTATGGTTTGTCAAGGTGTTGCATCAACATTTGAAACAGATCTTCTAAAGCCTATTCTGGATAAAGTTTCTGAAATGAGCGGAGTTCCATACAAAAAATCAGAAAAAACAGATGTTTCTCTAAGAATTATTACTGACCACGCAAGATGTGTAACATTCTTGATCTCTGATGGCGTAATTCCTGGCAATGAAGGCAGAAGCTATGTTTTAAGAATGATTTTAAGAAGAGCTCTCCGTCACGGCAAAATTTTAGGAATGGAGCTTCCTTTCTTG
>CADBTL010000148.1 GCA_902797575.1 uncultured bacterium | reverse complement strand
GGAGTAACGTCCGACCGACACCTTACGAGTTTCGGACTTCGTCCTTACTCTACCGAAAATCCGCTATCCCGCACCTAGTCTGACTTTTACACACCTAAGGTCGGATTTGAAAAAGTTCGAAAAATTGTCATTTTTCGACTTTTTCCGCATCCTCATAGCTCTATGAAAACATTTGTAACAAATTATTCGTAGAAAAAATATTCTTATGCTAAACTTAAGGTAATTGAGAATATTTGGATAAAGTAAGAAGTATGATTAATTCAAATATTTTAAAGAAAACCAACTATAAAATAAGGAACACTAATTATGGATATATTTTCTATATTTACTCTTTTAGGCGGATTGGCATTTTTCCTATACGGAATCTCTATTATGTCATCCGGTCTGGAGAAGGTAGCCGGCGGAAGATTAGAACAGATGTTAAAAAAAATGACATCTAATCCGATAAAGAGCTTTTTACTTGGTGCCGGAATTACTGCAATCATTCAATCATCTTCTGCTGTTACAGTTATGCTTATAGGACTTGTTAACTCCGGAATAATGAATCTGTCTCAAACTGTAAGTGTAATTATAGGTGCCAATCTGGGTACTACAATTACAGCGTGGATGTTGAGTTTAACTGCGATTCAAGAAAGTGCAGGATTACTATTTAAACTAATGAAACCTGAAACATTCTCGCCTGTACTTGGATTTATTGGTATTTTATTAATTTTGGCGTCAAAATCCAATAAAAGAAAAAACATAGGCACGATATTTATGGGTTTTGCCATTCTAATGTTTGGAATGGTTGTAATGGCAGATTCCATGTCGCCATTGGCAGATATGCCCGGATTTAGAAATGCAATGATAGCGTTTTCTAATCCACTGCTTGGTTTCTTAGTTGGTATGCTCCTAACTATGGTAATACAAAGTTCTTCTGCATCTATTGGTATTCTACAGGCATTGACTTTGGTATGTAGTGTTTCTTGGGGAGTAGCTATTCCAATTATTTTGGGACAAAATTTAGGAACTTGTATTTCTGCTGTTTTAGCGAGCATTGGTGTCAACACTAATGCAAAAAGAGTTGCAGGAATACATGTTATATACAATATTTTAAGCGTTGGAATATGTTTGCCATTGTTTATACTATATAGTCTAATATTTAAACCCGAATTCCTTTTAACAGATATTAATGCTTTTGGAGTTGCAGTTTTCCATACAGTTTATAATATTTTTACCGCATTAATGTTATTCCCATTTGCTAAATTAATTGAAACACTTGCAATAAAATGTATTCCGGAGAAAAAAGAATTCAGACAAAATGTTCTTCTTGATGACAGACTTCTGCTTGCACCTACATTTGCTGTATCTGAAGCATACAGACAAACTATAAAAATGGCAGAACTTGTTGAATATAATTTTATTTTTGCATCAAAAATGTTAAAAAGTTATCACCAGAAAAAAGCTGAACAAATCAAAGAAAATGAGATTAAAATTGATACTTATGAAGATAAATTGGACTCTTTCTTGTTAAAGCTTTCCGGCAAGGAACTTTCAGAAGAAGACAATAACAGAATATCTCAGTTATTACTTATAATCGGTGATTATGAAAGAATTGGTGACCACGCAACTAATATATTAAAAATTTCTGAAAAATTTAAAGAGGAAGATAAAAAACTTTCTCAAGATGCTATAGAAGAGTTGAAAGTTATTGTTCATGCCGTATCTGAAATATTTGCAATGGCTTTTGAAGCGTATAAAACTGATAACGTTCAATTAGCAAGAGAGGTTGAACCGTTAGAAGCTGTTATCAAAAAAATTGTTAGAAAAGTAAAGAATCACCACATACAGAGACTAAAAGACGGGTTATGTACTGCAGAACTTAGTTTTATGTTTTCTGATTTGTTAAATGATTTCAGAAGAGTAGCAGCTCACTGCGGTAATATTGCAACAAGTATAATTCAGCTTTATGATAATACACTGGATAAACACGAATATAATCATAGAAATAAAGATGAAGATATTGAATTTGTAAGTAAATATCAAGATTATAAATCTCGCTACTCAGTCTCAAAAAATAAAGAGACAACAGAGATACATGCATAAATATCGGAGGAATTAATGAGAGCTGACGGACGTAAAAATGATGAATTGAGAGATATAAAATTCACACACAACTTTACCAAAAACGCATTGGGCTCAGTTTTAGTCGAATTCGGCGATACTAAAGTTATAACTACAGCTTCTGTCGATAATAAAAAGCCAAAATGGATGGAAGAAGATGATAACAGAGGATGGGTAACTGCTGAATATTCATTATTACCGGCTTCAACAAATACACGCTGCAAACGTGAACGTGAAAAAATCTCAGGAAGAACCCATGAAATACAAAGATTAATAGGAAGAAGCCTTAGAGCTTGTGTTGATTTAGAAAAAATGCCTAATATCACGATAACGATTGATGCGGACGTTATACAAGCTGACGGGGGAACAAGAACAGCAAGTATATGCGGAGGATTTTTGGCTTTAAGAGATGCAGTAAATAAACTAATTGCATCCGGTGATATTAAAGTAAATCCAATAAGAGAAGCAATAGCTGCTATTTCTATAGGCATAGTAGATGATGAAATAAAACTTGATTTAAATTACGGTGAAGATTCACATGCTCAGGTTGATTCAAATGTAATTCTCACAGAAAGCGGTAAGATAGTTGACTTTCAGACAACATCAGAAGGTGAACCTTATGACTATGAGCAAATGCTGCAATTATTTGAAATTGCTAAACGAGGTATAGAGCAAATAATCAAAAAATACTAGATGTTGTGAAATTTTATTTTATATTTCGAGCAATAAATTTTGTAAGGTCTTCAACTTTATACTGAAATCTTGAATTCAATCTGAGCGCAACTTGACAGCCAAAACAGCTGGTAAGAACTGTGTTAGCATTCGTTGACTTTATGTTATCATATTTATTTCTAAAAATATTTTGCATGATTTTTCGTTCTTTGAAATTACTAATACCACTTAAGCCGCAGCATTTATCGTAATCTTTCATCTCAATATATTCAAGATTTTTTGTATTTTCTAACAGCCATTTTATATCTTCGTAGTTATTAAGATTACAAGGTTTATGGAATGTTACTTTTTTACATTTTCCTTTTAATTCGAAAGATAAATTATTTTCTTTTAAATATTCAAAAATATTTTTTATATTTAAATTCTTTTCTTTATTTTGTTCAGCAAACATTTTTAATGCTTTTTCGCAGCTTGCACAAGTTGTAACAATTTCATAGTCTTTATATTTGTCATATATTTTGTAGAATTTCTGCATATATTCATAAAAAGAATTCATATCACCCCGTAAATAAAAAGGTAAGCCACAGCAATCAAAATTTGGAGTTATAACTTCTACATTAAGAGAATTAAGAAGTTTAACTACATGTGAATTTCCTTCTAACTTACTGCTACAACCTCCAAAATATACCACTTTCTTCTCAAAAGTTTTGCTTTTATTTTTTGATGAGAATAGATTTAAGAAATTAAGACCTATATTTAGCAATATGAACTTTTGAATAAAAGAATATAATTTTTCTGCTCTGTGTTTTTTAAAATATTCTGCTTTTGCCAAAGAAATAATTTCTACAATATTAATTCCGCTTGGACAGAAATTTGAACATGCACTGCACTTTAAGCAAAGGTCTAAGTATCGATTTATTGTTTTAGACATTTTAAGCTTACCGTTAATTAATTCCTTGAGCATTATAAAATGCCCGCGAGAAACAGTGCAATCATTTCCGGTCTCTTTATATATAGGACAAACCGACTGACAAAGACCACATTTTGAGCAGGAATGAATTTGACTTTTGCAATCTTTAAGTTCTTTCATAATAAATATTTTATGGTGAATAAACGCTAAATTCAACATAAAAAAAAGAGAGGCAACAACCTCTCTCGGAATTAAGAATAGCTGGAAGTATGAAAAAGATTTAATAATTATATTAAACAAGAGTCATAATTTAAAAACTATAACCGACTTAGGCTATTTTTATACATTAAAGAGACCCAATATAATATTAGGTCTCTTTTCATATTATATGATCTATAATTAAGCAACATTCTCTGTTGATTTATTTGCTTTAAAATTATTTCCCAGCTCCATTTTTGCATGTGCCTTACGTGTATTTATGTATGTAAGTCTTGGTATAAACCAACCCAGTATAATCGGAGAAATTATAACTGTTGATATAAATCCTGGAACTGAGCTTAAGCCCCTTGCAATTTTCGAAATAGAACTTTGCTTATGTAAACCAGCATCATTCATAAGTTTAATAATTTTGTCTTTTGTTTCTTTATTATCTTTTAAATTTTCAAAGAATGATATCAATTTTTTGTTTTTGTTTGATTTTGTATTATTCTTAATAGATTCTAGTGTAAATGTATTGTTATTAAATACAATATCTTTTGTTGTTGATTTAGATAGAATTTTTTCTAAATCGCCACCTTTTGAGTCTATAAATTTAGCAAAGTTAACCATTTTTTCTTTCGAATCGATATTTCCGTACAATGCTTGCAGTTCGGTATTTGAAAGAAGTTTTAAATCACTGTACGGATTTATGGCATCAATGAATTTTTTCCAGCCTGATTTATTCATTGAAGCTCTATTTGATAAAATAAAACCTTGTCTGTCTTCATATAAGCTTATAATACCCTTTTGCATAATAGGAACGGTATATACAACTCCAAGTGATGAAATAGTATCTCTTAATAATATTTCATGTATTTCAGTCATATCCTTTTTGCCGTTTTCATCAACAAGAGCTCTATCATATGCTCTCAACCCTCTTGGTAAAAGAAGCCCGAATAAAGACAGGCATGCCATTAAACTCGGAGTAAAATTATAACCGTTATATTCGAATTCTTGTTGAAACCATGCCGGAACTTTTTTCGTTAAGAATTTACCAATCTTAGATAACCAGTTATCCGAGTTAATACCTTTTCCTTTAAAAGCTATATTATTAGAGTTCTGCTTGTTGATATCATCATCATTATTATTTTGAACCAAATTTTGTGCTCCTGGAGCAACACTGTTATAAGCGTATATTTTTGGCAAAATTGATAAACCACCAAGCGTTGTTCCGATTGTAGCGATATTAAATCCTAAACGTTTTGTCGCAAAATTATTTTTAATATTTTCTGCCGCATTTGCATTTATTTCTTTGAATGCATTATTGTTATCAATTGCATCTGCTGCAAAGTTATTTATAGCTTTTATTACATCTCCTGATGCAAAAGTTTGTTTTTTACCGTTAAATTTTGTTGTTAATTTGCATATTAATTCAAGATTTGGAGACTTTTTAGACATATTATCATTAATTTTGTTTAATATGTTTTTGTATCCTTCTTCTGCAATTTTTTTATTTTTTGAATTTAATTTTTCAAATTCTTTTGTTATATAATCGACTGTTACTGCATAGTTTTTATCTTCAGGAATTGTATCTTTGTAGAATTTCTGAATGTTATAACGGATAAATTCCTTTCTGAATGCTTGTTTATCATTTTTTAAAGCATTATTAAATCCGGAACTTTCAAGCATTGATTTAAAGTTATTACCTATAATTTTTATTAACCTTGTATTTGTTCCTGCTGATTTACAAGTTTTACTTGAGATATAAAGCATTAAAGGTGCTACTGACATCATAAACGGTCCTGTCAAACCTTCCCTTCCGAGAACTTCTAAACCTTCCTTTATGTTGTATTCACCTGTAACTTCTTTATCTCTGTGAAAGCCAGTTATAGTCCGCGGCAATGTCATTCCTAGTCCGTCTTGAATTAAAAATGATATTACGTAGCCTTTATTTTCTATACCTTGCATAATAGCACCTGATGCACTAAGCATATTCATGCCCAAAGATTTAAAATTTGTTTCTTTAGGAGTCCGTTTATCCACAGTATGACTATCTATTGTTTCGATTGGTGCTATTCTCAAGATATAATCCCTACATTCAACTAAGTGTAATATTGACACTATTATACAAATTTTTCAAAACTTTAACAATAGAAGTTATATACCTTTGTAAAAAATATTTACAATTAGAGTTTGCGGAAAAATTAAAATTTTCCCTGCAAACTCATTAACCATATTTTATAACATTTGCTTATTAAATAATTCTTAAGAATTACTTCGCTGGTAGCTTAAGATGTGTAATATATAATGTTACAATATACATGTAAGTCGAAGACAGCGAGCGATATAGTCGAGTTTCGATAAAAAAAGTTTGATTGGGCATGTGTATGTGTTCGGCTTACCTTCTATGAAACCTAAATCTTTTCTTCATAATAATTAGCCTAGCCTCTTTTGATCTCTTCCGAAAGGGGCATTATTATTGCAAAATTTTATATAATAAATTTGTGTATAATTCAAATAATATGGTATACTATAAACTATGACAATATTTGATGAAAATTTGATTTTAGAAACAATAAATATGATTAAGCTTCACAATTTTGATATACGAACTGTGACACTAGCCATTAGCTTGCGAGATTGTTTGTCTGAAAACATAAATGTTGTTTGTGACAAAATCAAGTATAAAATGGAAAAATATGCTTCAAATCTTGTAAATTATGCACAAGAAATAGAAAATGATTATTCAATACCTATAGTTAATAAAAGAATATCTGTTACTCCTATTTCTCTTGTCGGAGAAGCATGTGATGTTAAAGATTATGTCAAAATTGCAGTAACTCTTGATAATTGTGCAAAGAATCTGGGTATAGATTTTATTGGCGGATATTCTGCTTTGGTAGAAAAGGGGTTTACTTCCGGAGACATTGCTCTTATAGATTCTATTCCTGAAGCACTTGCTTCAACAGAGAGACTATGCTCATCAGTAAACGTAGCTTCTTCTAAAGCAGGAATTAATATGGATGCTGTATTAAAAATGGCAAGTACTATAAAAACAGCAGCAAAACTTACTGAAGACAAAGACGGCATTGGAGCTGCTAAGCTGGTTGTATTTTGTAATTCGGTTGGTGACAATCCATTTATGGCAGGTGCGTATTGTGGTTATGGCGAGCCTGAGTGTGCTCTTAACATTGGTGTTTCCGGTCCTGGAGTAGTAAGAGCTGCTATTTTAGATCTGGATAAAAATGCTGATTTAGGAGTTTTATCTAATAAAATTAAACAAACAGCTTATAAAATAACTGGTACCGGAGAACTGATAGGAAGAAGACTTGCCAAGATGTTAGATGTTCCATTTGGAGTTATTGATTTGTCTTTAGCACCTACTCCGGCAATCGGTGATAGTGTCGCCCAAATTTTTCAAGCAATGGGCTTAGAGCACGCAGGAGCTCACGGAACAACTGCTGCTCTTGCAATGTTAAATGATGCGGTAAAAAAAGGCGGTATTATGGCAAGCTCATATGTCGGCGGCTTGTCAGGAGCATTTATACCTGTATCTGAAGATGCCGGCATGATTGAAGCCGCTGCGAACGGTCACCTGACTTTTGATAAGCTGGAAGCAATGACTTGTGTTTGCTCTGTCGGATTAGACATGATTGCAATTCCAGGTTCAACTCCTAATTCTACTATTGCAGGTATAATAGCAGATGAGATGGCTATAGGAATGATTAACAAAAAAACAACTGCTGTTAGAATAATACCTGCTCCCAATAAAAATGTAGGTGATAAAATTGTATTTGGTGGATTACTTGGAGAAGCACCTATTATGCAAGTAAATAACTTATCATCTGAAAATTTTGTAAAAAGAGGCGGAAGAATTCCTGCACCTATCCACAGCTTAAATAACTAGAGAGACCTATGGCGACATTTAAAGAATTGGAAGATCATTTAAGAACGTATATTATACAAGAACAGTCTGATGCTCATAATATAAGGACTGCAAATATTCACAAGTACAATAATCTTAAGATATGGATGGATTTATCAAAATATCAACAGCCTCACTTTTTTATAAGAATATCTATTTCTGAAGCCGTTTTTTCTTTAAGTGACTGTTCCAAAATAAATGGCGGACTTGGCTATGAAGAAAGATTTATATACAAATGGTTTGGACGTATTGGTACAAAGGATAAACTTAAAGAGTTATGGAAAACAGCTGCTTCTGAAAGATCTAATTCTGTCAAACAGGATGAAGAAAACACTCAAGATTAATTTACTTATTTTTTTTCTTTTGAATGCGTTTAAAAACCTCTTCAAAACTTTCGATAGGAACAAGCTTATACCCGCAATGTTCAGCTAAAATTCCGCCCATAGCAAAGAGTTCTTCTTGAGGATATCTTCTGCATATACCCGGTCTTTTTTTATGAATTTTACACTTATTAGTATCTTTGTCCAAATTTTTGCATTCAAATACAAGTCCTGTTTCATCTTTATCTACAACTGTAAGATACGTGTAAAATTGGTGCATTTTTTTTAGCTGTTCAAATTCTTCTTCTGTTTGAATAACTTTTTTATGTTTAACATATATTTTTTGACAGCATCTTCCGCAAGCATTACAGCTGCCTATTCGATAATATTTTCGTTTTAATATGTATAAATAAAACCATTTTTTTAAAATTTTATACATTACCGACTCTAATTTTAGCTAATTTATATTCTTGGGATTCCACATCAGAAAACTGCATAACTTTTGAAAAATACTTATTAGCTGATACAAAATCTCCTTTTTTATATGAATTTTCTCCCTTATCGAGGTTTATTTTTATTATATAAGGCTCCGGATTTATAAACAGCTTAAGCTTTTCAATTTTGTCAGATAATTCTTCTTTTACAGATTCGTTTAAAAGGGTACAATTTATATATTCAAATAATGCAAAATGAAAATTATTTTCTTTTAAATAATTATCACCCCATTCTTTATGACCTATATAACTTTGTTCGTCAAATGTTGAATTTAGCTCTTTTACAACTTTCATTGTATTTAAGTATTCTTGCTGATCATTGATTACCAGTGGTAATATTCTTCTTAAGACACAATATGCAGCTGTAAAATCTCCAAGGTTAATAAGAACTGACGTTAACATCTGCAAAGTCTCTAATGACTTATTATTTATGCAGTATGCTTGTTTAAGGTATATTAATGCATGCATGTTATCGTTTTCAGCAAGGTAAGATGTCCCCAGTAATAAGTTTATTTCATAACTGGTCGGAAGGTTTTTGTATGCAAAAGTTAAAAATTCTATAGCTGTTTTATAGTCTTTTCTTGCAATAGATAACTTAGCTTTTTGAAGAAAATCATTACCTATTTTTGTATATTCGTTTAAACTTTTTTTAACGGCAGAATATTTTGAGCCTTTATTAGATGCATATTTTAAATATTTTTCATAATAAAAAATTGATTGGAACTTCATTCCGCATGAAAAATAAGAAGTTGCCAAGTTGAGACAGACTGTTTCATCATCAGGTCGATAAGCAAACACACAAGCCCAATAATATATTGCTTTTTTTAAATCTTCTCGTTTGTAACAAATATTACCTAAATAAATATAAGAAGGATTATCACCCTTTTCTAACTCTACAGATCTTTTAAAATACTCTTCAGCATTTTTTATATCATTCATTTTATAGTAGCATTTGCCAATTCGGTGATAGAGTTTGTAAGAAATATTTGTATTAATAAGACTCAAGTACAAATTTAAAGCAGCCTTATAATCACCGTTCATATAGTGATTTCTTGCGGCTTCCAATTTTTTTTCTTCTATGTTCGAATTATCAGCTATATAATAATCTGACGATACCATAGAATCATTCTATCATATTTATGAGTTTAAATCATCCCACAATTTAGAATTTGTTACAAGTTCAGATACCGTATCTTCCTCAAACGGATCTACTACTCCATCTGCAAATAATTGCTGTATTTTTTCCATATATGATAAGTCTTCAGGATTTTCTGATGCCAACTTTGTGAATTTTTTTATATCTAAATCTCTTTGGAATAATTCCATTGCATTAGATGAAATCTCCGTTCTATCTACGTAAGGATTTCTAGCATACCCGCTTCTTTGCAAATTGGAGCGAATATTATTTATATTGATAATATTGCTTGCGTTGTCAAATTGTAATAAATTATTGTCGTTAATGTTATTGAACATAATGCCCCAATCTCCCCTATTATTTTCTTTTATTATCATATATTTTATAAATTTTGATATCATTCATAAATATGATTTTTTCAAAACATAAATTAATACATAAACTAAAAAGATGTCAATTTGCACTCAGATTGTATTTTTACTATGATTTATACATAGATTATTTTAGCGATTTGGAAGTATGATTATTACAATAAAAGGTATTTTTACATATGAATTATAATTTTAAACAAGCAGAAAAAGAATTAGAAAAAGAGTTTGATTATATAAATGAGATTAGAGATTATAATCAAAGAAAAGTTTTAGAAGCATTTTTTGATAATCGTGTTGCACCGGAACATTTTTATACAGTATCCGGTTATGGACATGATGATTTAGGCAGAGAAGTGTTAGATAAAACTTTTGCACAAGTTTTTAAAGCTGAAAAAGCACTTGTCAGAATTCATTTTGCATCAGGAACACATACACTTGCATGCGCACTTTTTGGGAATCTAAAATGCGGTGATAAGTTAATTTCAGCAGCAGGTACACCTTATGATACAATGCAAGAGGTTATCGGTACTGCCGGTGACGAAGAGACAAAAAGGTCTTCCTTGATTGGTAATGGTGTTTTATATGATGAAGTTCCGCTTTTAAATAATACTGATATAAATTATCAAAAATTAGAAGATATGATAGATAATACTGTAACAATGGTTCTAATACAACGTTCAAAAGGGTATTCTACAAGAAAATCTTTAAGTATTGAGGACATAGCGCGAATTTGTAAGATAGTAAAATCTAAAAATCCTAATTGCATATGTTTTGTTGATAATTGCTATGGTGAATTTGTTGATAAAAGAGAACCGCTGGAAGTTGGAGCAGATTTAATTGGAGGTTCTTTAATAAAAAACCCCGGCGGCGGAATAGTTGAAGCCGGCGGATATATTGCAGGCAAAGAACTTTTTGTCGAAAGAGCTGCAAACAGACTTACTGCACCCGGAATAGGTTCTGAAGGCGGTGCAATGTTTAATCAACACAGATTAATATTTCAAGGTCTATTCATGGCGCCTTCAGTAGTTTCAGAAGCTGTTAAAGGTGCAGTCCTTGCTGCTAAAGTATTTGAAGATATCGGATTCAATTCTATACCTAAATATAATGAAAAAAGAACTGATATTATACAAAACATAATATTTGGTGAAGCTTCAAAATTAGAAGAATTCTGTAAGACAATTCAATCTCTTTCACCTGTAAATGGTTATGTAACTCCTATTCCTGAATATATTCCTGGGTATGAGGATAAAGTAATTATGGCTGGAGGAACATTTATAGAAGGTTCAACAATAGAACTATCCGCAGATGGTCCGATGCGCGCACCATATGCAGCATACATGCAAGGTGGTTTGAACTATTCACATGTTAAAATATGCTTGGAAGAAATGGTAAAAAAACTTTAATTTGTTTTTAATATAGGAGATGAACCAAGCAGTTTTTTCGTGTAATCTTGACGAGGAAAGTTAAAAATTGTAAGAGTGTCGTTTTCTTCAATCAGCTTACCAAAATACATTACACCAACCCTGTCAGCCAAATATCTTATGACATTGAGATCGTGAGATATAAATAAAATTGTTAAATTTCTATGCTTTCTTAGATCTTTGAATAAATTTATAATTTGAGCTTGTATACTTGCATCCAATGCACTTACAGGTTCATCGGCAATTAAAAATTTAGGATTTAAAATAATTGCTCTTGCTATGGCTATTCTTTGACGCTGTCCACCTGAAAACTCGTGAGGATATAGGTCCAATACAGACTCTTTCAAGCCAACATCATCAATAGCTTCTTTCACAATAGTTTTTTTTCTCGCATTTGAATAATTTGTATTAATGTCTAAAGGTTCCTTTAGAATATCACCAACTTTCATTTTAGGATTAAGACTGGAATATGGATTCTGAAAAACCATTTGGACATTTTGTGGATATTCATTTTTATCATTTTTAGATTGATTTAATATACTTTTGCCATTAAAAATTATATCACCGGAGGTAATCGGAACTAATTTTGTAATAGCCTTTGCAAGAGTTGACTTTCCGCATCCGGATTCGCCTGCAAGAGCATATATTTCACCTTCTTTAATAGAAATTGATACATTATCAATTGCTGTAACAATAGAATCATTATTAGAACTTTTATATTCCACTGTTAAATTTTTTATATCTAATATATTACCCATAGCTCCATTTTATCATTATTTATTTTGAAATAAAATATATAATCAGCTAATTTTGTGATAGCATAAGATTGAAGGGGTTTTATATGATTGAATTTTTTAATAAGTACATAGGTATTAAAAACTTTATATTTTTGGTATTAGCAATTTTATTGATAATTTTTATGGCACAAATAAAAGATGTTGCAATTTTATTTTTTGCATCTTTCGTAATTTCATGCTCATTGAATCCTATTGTAGATAGAATTTGTAAAAAATATAAAAAAATTAGCAGAAGTAAGGCTTCTGCAATAGTACTCTTAGGAACCTTGCTTATTGGTTTTTTATTTGTAATTCCAATAATAGTAACGGGAGGTTATCAAATAAGTGCATTTTTAGATACTTTTCCTGAACATTTTGAAAGAGCAAAACAATTTTTTCTGAATATTCCATTTTTGAAAAATACAAATTTAAATAATATGGATATTGGCGGTTTGGTATCATCTGCCGGAAATTTCACTTCAGATGTTGTTAGCAAGTCAATTATGTTTAGCAAAGGTATTGCATCATTTTTAATATACTTTCTAGCCGCATGCATTATTATTTATTACTTTATGGCAGATGTTGACACTGTTAAAAAAGGTTATTTAAGCTTATTTCCTAAAAATATGAAAGTACGAGCGGATGAAATCCTTGAAGCCATATCACAAAAAGTCGGTGGCTATGTTTTAGCTCAAGTTGTCACACTGGGAAGCGTTGGAGTAATAGTTATAATAGGACTTGCTATATTGGGTGTCGATTATGCTTTAGTTCTGGGTTTAATAACAGCAATATTTGATTTAGTACCTGTTGTAGGCCCTACTGTTGCATTTGTCATAATTCTTCTCGCTGTCAGTAAGTTAGGCGCACTAAAAATAGGACTTGCTGTTTTTATATTTTTATTTGCACAGTGGGCAGAAAATAATCTTATCAGACCATACATATTTGGTAAGCTTCTTGATATACATCCGCTAATTATTTACTTTTTCTTACTCGTAACTGCACAATATTTGGGTATTATAGCTCTTATTTTTGCACCTGCAATTGCTGCGACGGCATGTGTTTTGCTGGAAGAATTATACATAAAAAATGTAAATTAACTATATTTATAATATAATTTATAAAAAGGAATAATAAAATGAAACAAAAGATTATGTCAGGAATGCGCCCTACAGGAAAATTACATTTGGGACATTATTTAGGTGTTATTGATAACTGGGTAAAACTTCAGGATGAGTATGATTGTTATTTTTCTGTTGCAGATTGGCATGCTCTTACTACAAAATATGATAAGACTGAAAACTTAAAACAGGATGTATTGGATGTTGTAATGGATTGGCTTGCATGTGGAGTAGATCCAGAAAAATCAACAATATATGTTCAGTCACTTGTTCCTGAAACAGCAGAATTGCATATTTATTTAAGTATGATTACGCCGCAAAACTGGGTAGAGCGAGATCCTACCTTGAAAGACATGGCAAAGATACTTAAATCTAAAGAAGGAATGGCTTCGCAAATTAATTACGGTCTTATGGGATATCCCGTTTTAATGACTGCTGATATTCTGACATTTAACGCAGATTTGGTTCCGGTTGGCATAGATCAAGTTGCGCATGTAGAGTTAACAAGAGATATTGTAAGAAGATTCAATAATGTATATAATACAGACTTCTTTATAGAACCTCAACCGAAATTAAATAAGTGTTCTCTAATCTGCGGTCTTGATGGTAACAAAATGGGAAAATCCTTCCATAATGATATAAAAATTTCTGATACTGCTGAAGTTACAGCTAAAAAAGTAATGACCGCAATTACAGACAGGAGCCGCTTGAGAAAGGATGATTTAGGTCATCCTGATGAATGTGAAGTAGCATTTAAATACTGGCAAATTTTTGGTGGGGTAAATAACGGGGTAAATGACGTAGATATTGTAAGATGTGAATGTGAAAAAGGACTTAGAGGTTGTGCAGATTGTAAACGTCAGCTTGGTGCTAAAATTAATGAACGTATGGCATCTATTCGCGAAAAAAGAACTTATTATGAACAACACCCTCAAGTTGTGGAGCAGATTATAAAAGACGGTTCAAATAAAGCAAGAATAGAAGCCGGCAAAGTCCTCAAAGAAGTAAGAAAATTGGTAGGAATGTATTAATATTTTAATGAAAAAATCTTTATTAATAATCACAGTAGTTATATTTGCAATAATTGGTTATAAATTGTTTTTATCAAACGTATTTTTCCAATCTAAAAATGCTATAGAAGAAATTATAGAGCCTGTTTATACACAGGATTGTTTTCCAAGAACTTTACAACAGAGCGGAGTCACAAAAAAGTGTTTTGAAAATGCAAATTTAGGTCAAGATATGTTTTGTACAAAAGAAGAACTAAGAAAAATAAAAGACTACTATAAAAAAGGTCAGAATAAAGATCCTCTTAATAACAGTTTGGGACAATTTTGTGCTGAATAATTTATTTTTCAGGATGTAATTTTTTTACAACACAACAATACATTTGAACTTGAGTTTTTACCCCATCGTTTATACATTCTTGCATAATATTTTTAATATATCCTTTTTTATATTGAGGTTTATGGTATTCAAAGAAAAATCCGTCTAAAGTTAGTTTTCTTATATCGTTTCCCGCAGGAGAACCGAAGTTTCCAGCAAATCTATCAGCACTTTCAATTGTTTCAAATTGAATATTGCTTTTATAAGTATTATTTCTTGTTTCTTTTGATTTAATAACTTCCAAATTTTTATCAGAAATGTAAAATTTTATATCTGAATTGCTATCACTTAAATATAAGAAATCTTCAGATTGCGAAAAAGGATTTTTACTTTCTAAATAACCCAATGGATATACAAAACCATTTTTGCCAAAATAATAAAATAAACCGTGATATGTATTTTTATTTTTTGTAATTTTATCAGTAATAATTAAAATGCGTTCTTTGGATTTATTTATTTTTACAGTTGTATAATAAAAACTCTTTGGAAATTCTTGTAGAACTACAGAATAATCAAAGTAATCTTTTTTTTTATTAAATCTGTCTGTAAGTGATTCTTTCGTATTTTTGCATAAATCACTTAATGGAGTGTAATTAAACCGTTCATATGTCTCAAAAATTTTCTTTCTTTCGTTATATGTTTTTATAGAAACGTTTTGCCATTTTTCATCAGAATATGAGATAAAATATGGATTATTACTGTTTTCATATTCGTCATACTTAAAATAAACTTGAGGGAAAAGTTCTGTTGAGTTTTCGACCAAGTTGTAAACTCTCATACCACTTTCCATCGCTCCTGATGAATATTCATTACAAATAAATGTTTTGTTACATACATAGTATCTATTTCTTTCACCTCCGCTTACTACGTGTACCGGTTTTCTGTTAACCATAGTATATATATCATAAATTACACCTTCCCAAGCTCCGTCAGCAATTTCACCGACGACAAGTTCTTCTATTCCATCAGCATTTATGTCATAATATGCGTATCCTACTTTTTCTAAAGCATTGCTATTAGAACTTTTTATAATATTGTACATATAACTCATATTTTCTTTCTCGAGTTTTTTTGAATCCCAACCTTCTTTGATTGCTGTTATATGTTTTTTTAAAATATTATTGTATAAATCTTCACCCTTCATTCCTTGATTCTTAAAATATATTCCACCATTAATTCCTTGAATATTTGCTACATCACCAACATCATACAAGAGTTTAAAGGACTCTGGTACTTGCGGACTTTTTGTATAATTGTATTGAACATCAGTAGGATGTTTTAAAACAATATCATATAATATTCCTTTTTTATCTTTTAGCTCACCCAATTTTCTGCTTCCGGGCAAAACTGCATGGTCAGCCGGGTTTTTGTATGCTTTTATACCAAATGCAAAACCGCCAAAACCGGCTTCTTTAGATTCTTTATGATAAACAGAAATCTTATCTTTTTCTTTTTTAACCTCATAAAATCCTCGTAATTCTTCTGGTAGAATTAAAGAAAAATACTTGTTTTTAATCGTTGTATCTTTAATAATGTCTTTATTCGCTTTGATAAATTCTGTTTCAAGGTTATCTTTATTATCAATCCACAAAAGTTTATTTGCTTTAATTTTAATTAACCCACTACCGTCAGTATAATCAACTTTGTCTTCATAAGAATTATCTTTATTATATAAGCGATAAATATGAATTCCGCTGCTATATTGTATATTCCCA
Source organism: uncultured bacterium (assembly GCA_902797575.1). GTDB lineage: Bacteria > Cyanobacteriota > Vampirovibrionia > Gastranaerophilales > Gastranaerophilaceae > CAG-196. Next base: position 2,586 of record CADBTL010000148.1, on the reverse strand, counting down.
TTTTTATCTAACTTCCCGTTAAATCGATATATATCTTTCTGTGCTAAATTATTTTCTCTCCAAGTTATAAAAATCTTGTATTCATTATCATATTCGTTTGCGTAAATATCCATAACAACACGTTCAGAAGTCTTTTCTGCCCATCTTCCGGTAAAATTACTTTTGTTAATAAAACCAAAAGAATCACAGGTAAAAATTATTAAAGCAAAAAAACTTAATATAACAAGTGTTAAACATTTTTTCATTTTTATATCTCCTCTAACATTGCAATTATAACATAGTAAGACGTATAAAAAGCTATATTTTAAGAAGCATATATAAAATAGAACTTTTCATTTTATTAGTAGAACATTGCACTTTTATCATAAAAGCAGGCATCCTCAAATTGTAAATTTTGTTAACATTTATATTCACAAATACAACCAAAACTAGTATGATAAATATATGGTTAGCTTAGAGGAGTTATATTCACAAGTTCCTCCAACAAAATTGAGGAATATAAATGAGAAATTTTTGCCCGCACAAACATCACCATTTTGGCTTTGGGTTGCTGACAGATATTTTTATGGAATGTTGGAAAAACGTTTTCATGGATTTTATTATAAAGGTGCAGAAAAATTTTATCTCCAAAAAAAAGCCGATATTCCGGTTATATTATTTGCTCCGCACCACAATTGGTGGGATGGAATTGTAGGATATAACATATGTAACAGAATTTTTAAAAAAGAAATTCGTTTAATGATTGAAGAGCTAAATCGTTTTCCGCTTATAAGACGCGGCGGTGCATTTAGTGTCAATAAAAAATCTCCTCAAGCATCGATGCCTGCTCTAAAATTTGCTGTAGATACAATAGGAGATCCTAATAATATTTTGTATATATTCCCTGAAGGTATAATTAAACCGCCAAATCATAGACCTTTGAAATTACAAACAGGCATGACATATATTGCCGAAAAAGCAGCTAAAAAATATGGAAAAGTAGCATTAATGCCGGTAGCGGTTAATTATTATTTTTTAAGAGATAATCGGCCGGAGGTATTAGTTGAATTTGGCGATATAATCGAATTGACAAATGATAAACCTGACAGAAAAGAATATACAAATTATTTAGCTAATACCTTGGAGAAGCTTTGTGATAAACAAATTGAAGATGTTAAACACGGCAATTTTTCCGGCTATGAAAAACTGTTCGAAAGCAAACTCAGATGGTACAGAAGAATCGAACAGAAATTGAAGCATAACGGCATTAAAATAAACTCAGGACTTTAATTCTACAGACATTCTGTATAATCTTCTGTTTTCAATGCTAGTATCCTATTTATCTCGTGTTTATCATGTGTAGAACCAAAAATCACAGCAAATAGGGGATTACAAGTATAGTCTATTCTTCTGACTTCAAGTATATTTGAATAATTTGCTAAAAAGCTTGTATAATCAAAAGTCTTTATTGTATTATTTGGAATTGTTGATGGAACTTCTGCCATAGAAAAATAATAGATTTTCTTATCAAAATTATTAATAATACTATTCCAATCAGGTCTCTGTTGATAATTAAAATACTCATAAGTATTTATTCCCCAAGCGTATTTCGCAACATCTGTAGTACACCAACCCGCAAAACGCATAGGGTTAACCTCTATCGGAATTATGGTTCCATCCTCTTTCACACGAACTTCCATATGAACTGGGAAGTTCCGAATATCTTGCAACTCTCCTATCTGTTTTAAAAGCATTCCAAATTTTGCCATATATCTTATCATTATATCTACTGACATTATATATATACGGTCTCTTACATCCTTTTTATTTAAAAATGGATGCTCAAATATATTTAAAATTACAACATCTCCATTTCTGTCATAATACGCATCTATTGCATACTCAGTACCTTCAATCAATTCTTCAATTATAAATTTTGAAGTACTTATAACATTATCCGGATACAGGGAAGTGGCTACTTTCATTTCATTCTGTAAAGCTTTTAAAGTATCATTCCATTCATTTATGTTATTTATTGTATGAACACCAAAGCTTAAAAATCCTACAGCAGGCTTTAAAACAACAGGAAACTTTATATCATTAGCATTAACAGACTGCAATGCGTTATAATCAACAACCTGATAATAAAAATTAGGATAAATATCTTTTATTAGTTGCCTAAATGCAGCTTTATCCTTAAACAAGCTTATATATTTACTTAAATTTGATTTTGGCAAATTATCTAAAACCCAGCTTATTGCATTTTCTGAATTTGCATAAATCAAAGGATATTCTTGCATTAAATAATAATTAGCAGCTTTACTATGCGACCATAATTTAAATGCTCCTTCCTCAATACCGGCATTTTCGACTTCATCATTATCCAATACAGCCCAATCATTTTGCACGATTGTATCCACCAGAAACTCAGAAACATATGGTTTTTCAAGAATAAACATAAATATACCTTCTTTATAATTTTATTATAATACAAAAACGACCGATTTAAATCTCGGTCGTTTTTAGGATTACTCTTTATTTATTAGTTCATAGGGAACGCTCTGACTACTGTTACCGATCCGTCTACGTTCTTACGAACTCCTGCGT
>CADBTL010000147.1 GCA_902797575.1 uncultured bacterium | reverse complement strand
TTCAAAGAACAACTTGTTATAGAATACTATTCAAAATAAGCTGATAGGAGAGAATAATATGGAATTAAAAATTAAAACCGTTAGTACTATGACCGGATCCGATGGTTCACAATATGGTAAATTTACTATAGAACCATTAGAAAGAGGGTTTGGAACAACTATCGGTAATGCATTAAGAAGAGTATTACTTTCTAGCTTAGAAGGAACAGCTGTTACTTCTTGCCGAATTGAAGGTATTACTCATGAATATACTGCAATTCCTGGTGTTTTAGAGGATGTTATTGATGTAATGTTAAACCTAAAAGGGTTAGCAATAAAAACAGACTCTAAAGAACCTCAAACATTAAGAATTGATGTTGACAAACCTGGTGCAGTTTTAGCAAGTGACATTCAGCTTCCGGCAGGTGTTAAAGTTGTTAATCCTGACTGGTTAATATGTACAATTGCTGATGGCGGTTCTTTCCACGCTGATATAGTAGTGGAATCTGGAAAAGGATATCAAGCAAACGATATTCCAAGAAACGCTAAAGCAGGTACTCCTATTGATATGTTGCCTATTGATGCAACATTTATGCCAATCAAGAGAGTAAGATATGACGTTGAAAGTGCACGTGTTGGAGACAACATTGATTTTGACAAATTAACTCTTGAAATTTGGTCAAATGGTACTGTAGATGTTACAACAGCACTGACACAAGCTGCAGATTTATTGATTGAACATTTTGTTCAAATTTCATCTATAACAGGTAATTCATCAAATAAAGAATTAGAAGAAAATTCATCTGTCACAACAGCATCTATTGATTCGAACGATGCAGTTGAAGAAGTTTTAAGTGATAATGAACCTTCTATTACAATTGATGAATTGGAACTTTCAGTCAGAGCATATAATTGCTTAAAAAGAGCAAGCATAAACTCTATGGCTGAATTATTAAAGAAATCAGAACATGACTTACTAAACATTAAGAATTTTGGTAAGAAATCTTCTGATGAAGTAATTGAAAGATTGCACCACTTCGGATTAGACTTAGCTCCAAATCCTGAAGGTGTTGAGATAGAAGCTGTTGAGACGGCTGAATAAATAAGTAAAGAAAGGAAAATGGAAAATATTTTTAATAATTTCCATTTTCCATCTCCAATTTTACATTAGAAGAATAAAGTAGTAAGACAATAAAGGAACAAAAAAATGAGACACCAAACAAAGAAAAATACGCTTGGAAAAGCACCTGATCAAAGAAAAGCTTTGTTGCGTTCATTATGTACCGAACTTTTAACTTATGGAGAAATTAAAACAACTATGGCAAGAGCAAAAGCTCTTCAACCATATGCTGAAAACGTTATCTCTATGGCTAAAAAAGGTGATTTGAATTCAAGAAGACTTGCCGGAAGATATATTTTTGATAAAGAAATCGGACAATTTATCGATACAACAACAGGTGAAGTTTTTGAAACAAAACAAGAAGGCAAAAAATTAGCGCCGCAAACTGTTTTAAGAAAATTATTTAGCGTTATTGGCGTTAAATACTCTTCAAGAAATGGCGGATATACAAGAATTTTCAGACTTCCTCCTCGCAGGGGTGATGCTTCTGAAATGGCATTAATCCAATTGGTATAATTAATGCGGTATTTTCTTGACGTTCAGTATATAGGTAAGAATTATGCCGGAAGCCAAATTCAGTATGAAAATGGCAAACAGATAAAAGAACCTACTATACAGGGCGAAATAGAAAAAGCAATTAGCACTTTGATAATCGGCGGTAGAAATATCGCAGAAAATACAAACCGACAAGTTAAAACAATCTTCTCCGGAAGAACCGATAAAGGTGTAAATGCATTAGGACAAGTAATTCATTTTGACACAGATAAAAAAATTGTTGCTTCAAGTTTTATCTATCATATAAATGAAATTCTTCCTAGTGATATCTCGGTTAGTAATTTAAGAATTGTTCCCGATTTTTGGCATGCTCAAAAGTCTGCAAAGGCAAGATATTACAGATATGAACTTATAAATAGGCGTTATAAGCAAGCATTTGATGGTGATATCTTAAGAGTAAAGTACAATTTAGATGTTAAGCGTATGCAAAGCGCTTTGAACTTCTTATTGGGAGAACATGATTTTTCAAGTTTTAAAAGTTCCGGAACGCTAAACCCAAGCAAAGTTTGTTTTATATCAAAAGCTGAAGTTGAAAAACAAGGTGATAGGATTTTTATCAATATTGTAGGAAATCGTTTCTTATATAATATGGTAAGAACTATAGTCGGTACGCTTCTCGAGATAGAAGGTCATAGGCTCCCCGTTGAACATATGAAAGAAATCTTGGAAGCTCATGACCGCCGCAAGGCGGGGCAAACAGTCAGTCCATATGGGTTGACGTTGATTAAAGTTGAATACTGATTCTGAAAAGTAGTAGCGTGAAGTATTTTGAGGATTTGAAAATCGGTTTTATAACATCGACTCACTGCTTAGGAATCATTGTTCACAAAGTATATAGAAACAAGAAGGAAAAAGAAAATGTCAAATAAAACATATTCAGCAAAACCTCTTGAAGTAGAAAGAAAATGGTATCTAATTGACGCAGAAGGCGAAACACTAGGTCGTCTAGCTGTTAGAATTGCAAACATCTTAAGAGGTAAAAACAAACCTGAATACACTCCAAACGTTGATACTGGCGATTTCGTAGTTGTTATCAACGCTGAAAAAGTTGTAGTATCAGGTAAAAAAGAAACAGATAAAATTTACTACCACCATACAGGATTTCCTGGAGGACTTAAGGCTGCTTCTGTTAAGGAAGTTCGTGAAAAAGATGCAACTAAGTTAATAGAAAAAGCCGTTAAGGGTATGTTACAACACAATACATTAGGCGATACACAATT
>CADBTL010000146.1 GCA_902797575.1 uncultured bacterium | reverse complement strand
GATTTGCGTTTTCTCTTTACGCTTGGCTTTTCATATCTTTCACGTTTTTTTACTTCTGATAAGATACCTGCTTTTTGAATTTTCTTTTTAAATCTTCTTAAAGCGCTTTCTATACTTTCGTTTTCGCCAACTTTAACTTCTGCCATTTATATTTTCACCACCTTTATAGCAATTGTGTAACTGAGGATATTGTAAAACAAGAGTTTTTAAAATGCAAGTACATTCATACTCTGATTATTTTGTGATAAAATATTTATCAATAATATAAGAGGAGAATTTATGTCTATTATAATAATGATATTACTACTGAGTCTGCTTATATTAGTTCATGAAGCAGGTCACTTTATTGCAGCTCGTGCATTCGGAATAAGAGTCGACAAATTTGGTTTCGGGCTTCCTGTTGGACCTACTTTATACAAAACAAAAATAGGTGATGTTGAAGTACTTGTTCATGCATTATTGCTTGGCGGGTATGTTTCATTTCCGGATGACGAAAAAGATTGTGACTTACCCAAAGATTCTCCGGAAAGATTTATCAATAAACCTGCTTGGCAAAGAGCAATAGTAGTATCAGCCGGAGTAATCTCAAATGTTCTTTGTGCAATTGCTCTTGTTATGGTTGTTGCTATTTTTTCCGGAAAATTGCCATCAGGTAATTATGAAGTTTTTGCAGGGGAAATTAGTGCTCCAAAAAATGCAAGTATATGGCAATCAGGATTACAAAAAGGTGATAAAATTTTAAAAGCAAATGATTGCGATATTAAAAATGTATATTCTTTTGTTACTATAGTTAAAAATAGTGCAAAGAATAACGGTTATATTACATCAGAGGTAATAAAAGATAATTATGAAAAATTAAAAAATCTTAATCCGGGACTTGTAAAAGATGAAAACATTCCTGAGGATATTGCAGTGAGACTGCCGAATGAATTATCACAAGAAGTTATTACGATGGATAAGTATGCAGCAAAAGGTGCAAAATACTTTAAGCAAAAAGGTGAAAAAATAGATGAAAAGTTGTTAGAACTTGTAAAAAAAGTAGAAGGTAAAAAAGTTTATGTTTCTGACGGAAAATATACATTAATGGATGTAGCAACTGCTCTTTCTAATGGAACGCATCCTATTAATTTAGTTGTTGAACGTAACGGAGAAGTAATAAAATTAAAACCAATATATCCTGACGAAAAAGGGATAATAGGAATTGCTCTTTCAACAAAACAAACTATGATAGAAACAAAGAATCCTGTAGCAGTAGTAAAAGAAAGCTGTGTATACCTTTGGGATAACACATATACAATGATGTATTCTCTGGGTCAATTATTCACAGGCAATATTCCATTAAAAGATATGCACGGAGTTGTTGCTATTACCAAAATCGGCGGAGATATGATTGATAAAAACGGAACAAGTTCAGGAATTCTTCTTGCGGCTTTAATATCAATGAACTTAGCAATATTGAATATTCTGCCGATACCGGCATTAGACGGTGGTCATTTAATGTTTTTAATCATTGAAAAAATAATGGGAAAGCCTGTAGATGAAAAGATTATAGAAGTCGTGTCAACTGTATTCTTCTCGCTGCTAATTATTCTCATGATCTTTGTAATATTTAATGATATTACGCTTATTATAAGAAAATAATTAATAAGACTTAGAATTTGCAGAGTCTCTTAATCTTTTATACAAATCTACTTCTTCTTGGGTAAGATTTTTGGGTATTTGTATTTCTATTGTTAAAATCATGTCTCCGACTTTGGAATTTGTTTCAATACCACAACCGGAAAGCCTGATTTTTTGTCCATTTAACGTATTGGGTGTGATTTTTACCGTAACGTCACCATTTGGAGTTTTTACTTTTAGATTTGTGCCTAAAACAGCTTCATATGGTGCAATAGATACATTCTTCAAAATATTTAGTCCTTCTGTCTTGTAATCTAACGGTGCTTTTATATGAACTATTATGTACAAATCACCGTTTGCTCCTCCATTTAAGCCCTTCTCACCTTCGCCGCTGAGTCTTATTTTTGAATTATCTTTAACTCCTGCAGGAATCTTTACAGAAAACTTTCTGTATTCTGATATTTCGCCTTTGCCATTACAAATATTGCATACTGTTCCATTTGCAAATTTTCTTCCGCCGCATTTTGGACAAATATGAGTTTGAAGCATGTTAATAACCTTAGTTGTACCGCTTAGTGCTTCTGCAAAAGAAATTTCTACATCTGTGTGAATATCATTTCCTCGTTTCGGCTGTGTTGATGTTGATGTGTTTTTAGCTGTTTGCTTAGAATGTTGTCGGTATTTAGAAAGGATCTCTTCCCAACTGAAGCGCAATCCTTCTTTTGAATAAGCTTGAGCAACATGTTCTTCATCTTTTCTTTTGCTTTCAAAACCCGGATTAGTAGCATTATTTACGGATTCTCTTTTTTTTGTAGTAGAAGAATAATTATAATACCTTCTTGCAGTGTCATAATCTGCACGTTTTGCCTTGTTTGAAAGAGCTTGGTATGCTTCATTTAAGTCTTTGAAACGTCTTACGTTTTCTTCAGAGTTCCCTGCAACATCAGGATGTAATTTTCTTGCAAGCTTTCTATACGCAGCTTTAATATCCTGTTCTGAACAAAACTCCGATACTTCTAAAATCTTGTAATAATCTTTAGTCATATTAGTCATACTTGATATTTAATGACATAAATAAAAAAGTCAACGGTTATCAGAATATTATTTTTTAAACAGCAGTACTATTGAAAATGATATATATAGATGTTACTATTTATTCATGTTTAAAAAGTTATTATCACTGTTATTTATAGCTGCGGCACCTGTTTATGCTGGTTCATTTGAAAGCGCATTATCAGAAAAAAAAGATGTTCTATTATACTTGTATACACAAGACTGTATAATGTGCAAAAGATTTAATCCGAGATTTGAGCAGCTAAAAAAAACTTATCCGGATATAAAATTTTTGTCAGTAGATGCTCAAACTTCTTATGGAATGAAATTGATGTCAAAATTCCGCGGAAGATATGTTCCATTTCTTGTTATCACAGGACATAAATCAGGTAAATCTGCTGTTATAAATCCATCTTGTTCAATAGATGATTTATGTATGGCAAGAGCAATTAAAGGTATTACTAAATAATTAAATTTAAAAGGAGTTTTTATGAAAGGAATAGTACTTGCTGCTGGAGCAGGAACGAGGTTATATCCGGCATCACAACCGATTTCAAAAATATTATTGCCTATATATGATAAGCCAATGATTTATTACCCATTATCAACTTTAATGCTTGCCGGAATTAAGGACATTCTTATAATTACAAATGAAGTTGATTATGATAATTTTATAAAACTACTGGGTGACGGTTCTCAATTTGGTATTAATTTGTCATATAAAATTCAATACGTTCAAAGAGGAATTGCTGATGCGTTTTTGATTGCAGAAGATTTTATAGCAGGTGATGATGTAGCACTTATTCTGGGTGACAATATATTCCATGGTCAAGGTTTCTCAACAATAATGAAAAACGCAATAAAGAAAAATTCAGGTGCAACTGTTTTTGGTTATACGGTAAAAGACCCTGAAAGATTTGGTGTTGTAGAATTTGATTCCAATAACAAAGCTATATCGTTAGAAGAAAAACCAGCACATCCTAAGTCTAATTACGCAGTAACAGGATTATATTTCTATGATGGTAATGTTTGTGAGTATGCAAAGCAGTTGACACCATCTGCAAGAGGTGAATTAGAGATTACTGATTTAAACAAAATCTACTTAAAAAAGGGACTGTTAAATGTAGAAATTCTTGGAAGAGGATTTGCATGGCTTGATACAGGAACGCATGATTCCATGCTTCAAGCAAGCTTATTTGTTCAAACCATGGAACTGAATAAAGGTGTTAAAATTTCCTGTCTGGAAGAAATTGCATTTAATCAAGGTTTTATATCAAAATCAGAATTGCTCAGTAAAATAGAAAAGTACGGTTTAAAAAATGACTATTATAACTATGTAAGAGAAGTTATTGAAAATCCTGATTATGTAGCGTTAAGTTTTGTTTAGAAACTTTAGACGCTTTGCGGAAGTTCAAAGATAAAAGTTTTTGACAAATTATTATTTTGAATAATTTGTCCTTTATGCATTTCTATAATTTTTTTGCAGAAATGTAATCTGATACTTTGACCAATTGCAGTATATCTGGCATCATAATTAACTGAATCAAAAGAATTATTATTGTTTTCTTTTATTTTTACAGACATTTGAAGTTTCTTATTAACTTTGGTTATCATAACAGAGATTATACTTCCGGAATTAGATGATTCCATTGCTGATATTAGTAAATTTTTTATAACTTTTTTTATTTCATCCTTGTCCGCAGCTAAACTAATATTTTTGTCTACGGCATTATATTCAAATGTAATATTTTTTTCTGCTGCTTCATTTAATAATTCTTCAAAGCAGGCGAGAGTTGTTTCATATAAATTAAACTTTTTATATATAAGTTTGTAAGTTGAATTTTCAATACTATACGTATTTATAAGAAGGGATATAAGATTTAATATGCACCTTCCGGATTGTTCAGTCTGACTAAGTATATCTTTTTGCAGTTCATTTAAATTACCCAACTCCCCCTTATTAAGTAATTCTATAGCTCTAAGCTGTGCAATAACAGGTATTCTTAAATCGTGGTTTAAAGAATTAATAAAATAATCTCTCTGTTTTTGTAGTGCCGTTTTTGTAATAGAAGCATATGAGAGCATTTTATTAACAACAGATAAATATTTGATACAAAATAAAATTTGTATACAAATAAATAGTAACATTATTGATATATTTGAACTATTTAAATATAAATAGCAAAAAATAATTAAATAAACAGATAATGCTAAAATAAATTTAAATTGTCTCATTGGCTTATTCTCATATTGGTAATTTGCACTAATCATATTAACTAACTATGGCTTAAATATAAATTAGTTAGTTGGACTATAAAAATAAAATTAATATTCTCTAGTTGGATATATTGTTGTTATGATATGTTATTAAAAGTTATTTTATAAATATGACTTATTCTAAGTTTATTTGTTAATTTTTTTTTCAGTTAATTTATTATCGGATGCTTTTGTAGTATTATTATAAAAAGAGTGTAAAATGGGGAATTTTAATGAGAATTGAGGCTAAAAATCTTGTAAAAATATATGGCGACAGAAGTGTTGTTAACGATGTAACTTTCTATATGGATAAAGGAGAAGTTGTTTGTTTACTTGGTCCGAATGGAGCAGGCAAAACTACAACTTTTTATATGATAGTAGGCTTAGTAAAACCAAATTCCGGTACGGTTTTAATTGATGGACAAGATATTACTTCTTGGCCAATGAATTTAAGGGCAAAAGAGGGTATCGGTTATTTGCCGCAAGAAAATTCTATTTTTAGAAAACTTACTGTTGAAGATAATATTCAACTAGTTTTAGAAATGAATGAAAAGCTTACCGTAAACGAAAAAAAAGCTAAGTTAGAAGAATTATTAAATGAATTTGGAGTTGAAAAATTAAGGAAATCTCCTGCTGTCGCCCTATCAGGAGGTGAAAGAAGACGTGTTGAAATTGCTCGTGCGCTTGCCGCAAGTCCTGATTTTATGCTACTAGATGAGCCTTTTGCAGGTATTGACCCGATTGCAATCGGAGATATTAAGGATAATATTCGTAAAATATCTGAAGAAAAAGGTTTGGGAGTCTTGATAACAGACCATAATCCAAAGGCAACTTTATCTATTACAGATAGAGCGTATGTAATATTTGACGGTAAAATTAAAATTCAAGGTAAAAGCGAAGATGTTGCAAATGATCCTGTTGCTAAAGAGTTTTATTTAGGAAAGGACTTTAAACTATAGTATGTTGAAAAAGTATTTTACTGTTTATGACAGATATATATTTACACAAGTACTTGTTACAACAATTGTAGCGATACTTCTTTTCACAATCGTTTGGATTGCTCCCGAGATGCTGCTTAATACAATAAAACTAATTTTAGCCGGAGTGTATACACCTCAAACAGGTGTTATGGTACTAATTTACGAACTGCCTAAGATTCTGGGAAAGGCATTTCCAGTGGGACTTCTTTTAGGCTCTCTATTTACTTTTGATAAACTTAGCAAGGATTCCGAGCTTACAATTTTTAGAGCAGTAGGGATGTCATTTTTTAGAATTCTAAGACCGTTGCTGGTTTTAAGCATAATCGTTACCGGTCTTTGTTTTGTAACTTATGATAAATTAATTCCGTATTCTTGTCAAAAATTGCAAGAAATAAAGGGTGGTCAAATTTTAACTCAATATATATATACAATAAAAGATGAAAACAACCATCCGAGTCAAGCAGTTATAGTATCAAAGTTTCACGAAGGAATTATGCATGATGTAATAGTTATGAATTTTTCGAAAGAAGTTTTTGATGATTTACATGGGTTGTCAAATATTATAGTTGGTGAAACAGGTAAGTTTGCAGTAAAAAAAGACAATGTACCTTGTTGGCAGCTAAAAAATGTTACGTCCTATAATATTGATGCAAATGGAATTTTTCAAGAAATTAAACATATAAAGGGTACAGAAATTTTAACAGGTCAACACGCAGAAGATGCTTATACAATAATGATTAATTCTACAAAACGTGACAGAGATATAAATAACAAAGATTTAAAACATTATGTAAAATTATTAAAACGTGGTAATTTGGATGAAGAATACAGATTAATGCAAAATAAATATTTACAAAGATTTTTCCATCCGTTTGTTTGCGTTTTGCTTGCAGTGTTAGGGTGTCTTTTAGGATTTAGTAAACCAAGAGAACAAAGATTGGTAGGATTTACAATTGCCATTGGATGTATTTTTGTATACTACATAACGTTACCGTTTTTTGATTTGCTTGCAGAAAAAGGGGTTCTGCATCCGGTCATAACTGCGGCGTTTCCTCCATTAGCATTTTTATGTGCGATAATTATGTTTTACAAGTCAAAGGATTTATAATATGAAAAATATTTTTGCAATTATTGGTATATTTGTATTTGGAGTTATTCTTTCAGGTTTTGTTTTTGCATCTCCGATTGAAATGAATTATGAGGATGGTATTTATCATTTTGTTTTAACAGGTGATAAGATAAAGAAACAAATACATTTTGTATCATCACAAAATTTAATTACAAATAAAGAAGCACACGTAAAGGCTGGTTCGTTACTTACAATAAACACAGGCTTTTTTGATCCAAAGAACCAAAAAACAATATCATATATAGTTAATGATTCTCAAACCGTAGAAGATCCGATTTTTAATGATAGTTTAATGACAAATCCGGTTTTGAGAAGAAATATGCAAAAAATATTAAATCGTTCTGAGTTTAGAGTATTAGATTGTGATAGCAAATTAAAATATGAGATTGCTCAACATAATGCAAATGTTGATTTTTTATGTTCTGTCGTAACTTCTGCTCAAGGAGGTCCTCAATTGCTTCCAACACTTCGTCTCGAAGAAGAATTTTTTGTAGTAAAAGATGCAGACGGAAATATTATAAGAGAGTCAGCATCTGTATTACATAAAACAGCAAGAACATTAGTAGGTATCAAAAACTTAGAAAAAAATGCTCAAGAAATGCACATATTTATTGTAACCAATGAGCATCCTATGGATATATTTGAAGCAAGAGATTTGTGCAAAAAATATGGTTTAGATGCAGCAATGGCATTTGACGGCGGAAGTTCAACCTCTCTTAATTATAAAAAAATTCAAGTCACTTCAACACAAGATTCCGGTGATACGGGAAGAGCATTAAAATCATTCATGATTGTTCAACCTAAATAAATTTACAACAATATCCATGTAAAAAGGTATTTGTAAATTAGATTGTTACAAATACCTTTTTTAGTTTGCTTATATTTATTATGCTTCTATACTTTCAGCAATCTTATTATTAACTTGAGTTTCTACAGCTTCCTTCGCAACACGTACTGCATTTTTAATTGCGTAAGCTTTGCTTCTGCCGTGAGATATGACTGTAATACCCTTGACACCAAGTAAAAGCATTCCGCCAAACTCTTCATAATTAATTTTTTCGTAAATTCTTCGTAAGAAAGGTTTTGCGAGTGCTCCAATAATCATACCCAGAAAGTCAGATTTAAATTCACTTTTTATCATTTTAAATAACATAGAAGCCGTTCCTTCTGTTACTTTTAAAACAACATTTCCTACAAAACCATCACATACTACAATATCACAGTGGTTCAAGAATAATTCACGACCTTCTATATTCCCAATAAAATTAAATTTTTCTTTCTCTTCTTCCAGTAATGTGTAAACATTCTGCGCAAGTTCATTACCTTTTCCTGCTTCTTCACCAATATTAACAACACCTGTTTTAGGATTGTCTATATCTAATACATTCTTAGCAAAAATTCTGCCCATAATAGCAAATTGTCTCAGCATTTGAGGAGTGCAATTGGAATTTGCACCACCATCTATAACTACAACAGGTTTTTTCATTGTTGGAAGAGTAACTGCAATGGCCGGTCTATCAATTCCTGGAATTCTGCCAAGCCCGAATAAACTTGCTGCCATGGCAGCACCTGTTGATCCTGCTGCAACTAATGCATCAGAACTGCCGGTTGCAACTGAATTTACAGTTAATACAATTGATGAATTCTTTTTCTTGCGAATTGCTTGTCCAGGAGCTTCGCCCATTTCGATTATCTCAGATGCATGTGTTATTTTTATATCCAGAGATTTTACATCAACTCTTACTCGTTTATTTTTACCGATTTTACCGCAAGGTGAAAGAAAACCTTCTCTTTGAATTTTTTCCAGACAATCTTCAATAAGATCTTGCTTACCGACTAACTCAAGTGCAACTCCATATTCAGAAGCTGCCCAAACTGCACCTGCAACTATTTCAAACGGTGCATGATCTCCTCCCATTGCATCAATTGCTATTCTTGTCATTTAAACTCTATCCCCTTTTATCGTGTTATTTGCAACTCGTAAATCGTGAATGGATTTTCCAATATCACGATTTACTCATTACATTTTAAGAATAATTATTCTGCTTTTTCTTCAGAAGTTTCTGCTTTTGTTTCTTCAGCTTCAGCTTTAACTTCTTCGACTACTTCTTCTTTAACTTCTTCAGTTTTAGCTTTCTTTGTTGATTTTTTTGTTTTCTTTTCTTCTT
>CADBTL010000145.1 GCA_902797575.1 uncultured bacterium | reverse complement strand
TCGGTTTAACAAAGACTTTGGCAAAAGAATTTGGTTCAAGAAATATAAGAGTAAATGCTGTATGTCCTGGATTTATTCAAACTGCTATGACTGCGGATTTAGGCAATACAGAAGAATATATGAAGTTAATTCCGATGAAAAGATTAGGAACTCCTGAAGATATTGCTAAGGTTGTTAAGTTCTTAGCTCTGGACACTGATTATGTTACAGGACAAGCAATTGAAGTGTCCGGTGGATTGATTATATAATAATATTTGTATAAGTATAAAAGGTGACGGTTTCAGATTAGTTATTTGAAGTCGTCATTTTTTATTTATAAAATTTGGTATATAATATGTATCATATAGGAATAGGTGTATATGCAAGAAATTAAGTGTCCAAAATGCGGTGAAGTATTTCAAGTCGATGAATCAGGATATGCTGCAATTTTAAAACAAGTGCGTGATAAAGAATTTGAACAGGAAATTAATGCTCGTTCAGCACAATTTGAGCAAGATAAAGACAATGCAGTAAAGCTTGCAATGATAAAGACCGAAAATGATTATAAAGAATTACTTAATAGCAAAGATTTAAAGATTGCTGAGTTAGCTGCGCAAGTTGATGCTTGTAAAAAAGATACCGAATTAGAGATAAGTAAAGCAGTACTTATAAAAGATAAAGAAATCGCTGAAAAAGAAAATTTGATTGTAAAACTAAGCGGTCAAATAGAAACAAATGAAAAAGAAAGTCTTTTAAAAGAACAATCTTTAAAGGATCAGTATGAAGAAAAGTTGAAATTTAAAGAAGAGGAAATAGCTCATTATAAAGATTTTAAATCTAAGCTGTCCACTAAAATGATAGGAGAAAGTCTCGAGCAGCATTGTGAGATTGAGTTTAATAAATTGCGTGCAACCGGATTCCAAAATGCATATTTTGAAAAAGATAATGATATAAAAACCGGAAGCAAAGGTGACTATATATTTAAAGATAGAGATTCTAACGGTGTAGAATTTATATCTATAATGTTCGAAATGAAAAATGAAGCAGATTCTACTTCTACAAAAAAGAAAAATGAAGATTTTTTTAAAGAACTGGATAAAGACCGTAGAGAAAAACAATGTGAATATGCAGTTTTGGTGTCTCTTCTAGAGCCGGAAAATGAACTTTATAATACAGGAATCGTAGATGTTTCTCACAAATATCCTAAAATGTATGTGATTAGACCTCAATTCTTTATTCCTATTATTACTCTTTTAAGAAATGCAGCTTTGAATGCTTTATCTTACAAACAGGAATTAGCTGTTATAAAAAACCAGAATATTGATATTTCAAATTTTGAAAATGAGATGAACGAATTCAAAGACAAATTTTCTAAAAATTATAGGTTGGCAAGTGAAAAATTCCAAAAAGCAATAGAAGAAATTGATAAAACAATAGATCATCTCCAAAAAACCAAAGAGGCTTTATTGTCATCTGAAAACAATTTAAGACTTGCTAATAATAAGGCAGAAGATTTAAGCATAAAACGACTTACAAAAAATAACCCAACTATGGCAGCAAAATTTGCGGAATTAAAAAATTAATCAATGTACTTTCCGTCGAATAATTCCAAAACCATCTTCTCCTGATCCGATTCCATTCGTTCTTTGCTATCTTTATCAGGTTCATTAAATATTTGTTTTTTTGTATAGGGTATCTGTTCTACATTTTCAGGCTCAAGTTGTTCATCATTAACAATTTCTGTTATTGGTTCAGTTATCTTTTTTTTTTCTTCTGCTGCAGCTGTTGTTGGTTTTATTTCATTTGTGTTTGCAGTAGTGTTAATAGGTTTTTTATGCAGCATCTCATCTCCAGATTGAGGTAATCTGACTGTGATTTTGGTATCTGCACCGTTGAATAATATTTTAGCTGCATCTGTTATTAAGTCTTTTTTTGCTGAATTTGTGTATTGTGATACAAAATTATCTGTTTTAAATGTAATTATAATCTCATCGGATGCTATTTTGACAGGTGTACCAACCTGTTTCAACATAGCTTTAGTCGGTACGCTTTTTATATTTGATAATAATGCTTCCCATAGTGATAACAGGTCCTGCCCATCAGCTTTTTTGGACATTGGTGGAGGAGTAAACTCTTCAATATTATTCTGAATTATATCTTTATGAGTTGCTATATCCGTTTCTTTGGATGCAGATTCATTTTTTGCAGCCGGTTGAATCGGCGACGGTCTTGTAGTAGTACTCGATTGTAATGATTGCATTTTAACAGCCGATGATATAGGTGCAATACCGGATTCAAGAGTTTGAATTCTTTTTTGTAAATCTATTAAAGTGGTATTTTCTGTCATATTTGATAAATCTATCATCCCCACTTCCAACCATAAATGTTGATTCGAAGCCTGTTTTACTTCTTTTATATAATAAGTTATTCTTTCTAATAAAAATACAATCTGATGTGTCTCAAGACTATCTTTCTGACTTAGTAAAATATCCAATTGAGGTTCATTTAATCCGGTAAGCTCACTTAATAAGTCCTTCTTGCAATTTTTGACTATTAACAAGTTTTTAAAATATTCAGATAAATTTGTTAGAATTTGTAGTGGTTCATTACCGGAGTTATATATTTCATTTAGTATTTCAATTGCTTCATTAGGAGCAGAAGAAATTATTTTTTCGCTTAATTTATGCAGAATATCAAAAGAGATTCTGCCTAATATAGCATTAACATCATCAGATGTAACTTGTTTAGAAGCTCCTAAAAGACTTAATTGATCCAAGAGTGATATGCTGTCCCGCATGCCGCCGGCTGAGTTTTTGGCGATTGTAAATAAAGCATCATCTGATATGTTAATTTTTTCTTGGTCTGAGATATATCTTAAATGTTTTACTATATCATCAGTTGTTATTCGTCTAAAATCAAATCTTTGACAACGGCTCTTAATCGTATCAAGAACTTTATGTACTTCAGTAGTTGCTAATATGAAAATAACATTTTCAGGTGGTTCTTCAAGTGTCTTTAAAAGAGCATTAAATGCATGATTTGTGAGCATGTGAACTTCGTCGATTATGTATATTTTATACTTTCCATGCACAGGTACATACTGAATTCTTTCCAAAATATTTTGTGTATCTTCGACTTTTCTGTTTGAAGCGGCATCAATCTCAATTACATCAATAGGAACAGTATTTGTAATATCAATGCAGCTTTCACACTCTCCACAAGGATGAATTGTAGGCCCGTTTTTGCAGTTCAATGATTTAGCGAGAATTCTTGCTGTGGATGTTTTTCCGGTCCCCCGTGGTCCTGTAAAAAGATAAGCATGTGCAATTTTACCAAGCTCAATAGCACTTGTAAGAGTCTTTTTTATGTGTTCTTGTCCTACAAGTGTATCCAGTGTCTGCGGACGATATTTTCTGTATAATGGTACGTAATTTTCACCCATATATGTAGTCTAGCATAAAATTGCATTGATTGAAATTTTATATTAAAATACTGATATGAGAGCATTAATATTATTCTTGTCGTTGTTTTTATTTATAAATAATGCATTCGGATTTGAGTTAATTTTGCCTAAAGAAAAAAAATCTGCTACAACATCTGAGTATGCATTTTTTGTCGGCAAATCTAAAGGATTTGAATCTTTAACCATTGACGGACAAAGTGTTTTTACTGCATCAAATGGTGCATTTGCTCATTCAGTTAAGTTGCGTGATGGTGAAAACAGAATAGTGTTAAGAACAAATTATGGGGCTCAAATTTATAAAATATATAAATCAGCATCAGTTTATAATGAGTGTCCGATTGAAGAGATGGAACCTGTTAAAGCTTATGTAAACTGTGATAATACACCTCTTAGAAGTACTCCAATCGATGGTGGTCTCAACAGAATTGCACATCTTTTCGGAGGAACTCACCTAGTAATAAATGGTTCTAAAGGTGATTTTTTAAGAGTTAAGTTAGGTAAGAATAAAATTGCTTGGATTGCAAAAAAGGATGTAACAATAACAAGTGACTCTTTCTATCCTGCAGATTTTATAAATATGGATACAGAAAGATTTAAAAACGCAATGATACAAACAATTGCTTTTTCAAAAAAACTTCCATATACAGTCGAAGATGCTGAAAAAGAAATAATCTTTAGAGTTTATAATCCTGAGCTTTCAGAAGATTCTGTATATAATCTGAATATACCTAAACCTGAAAAGTATGCTTATAATGTATTTTTAGAGGAAGGCAAGTATACATTCAAGGTTAGAAAACTACCTGAGGATAATGATGTAACCGTTGTGATTGATGCCGGTCATGGCGGTTCTGAAAAAGGTGCTATTGGTTGTTTAGGTGATGAAGAAAAAGATATAAATTTAAAAATAGCACAACAAACTGCACAACTTCTCAAAGACAGAGGTTATAATGTAATTATGACACGAGAGTTTGACGCTAATGTTTCATTGCAGGATAGAGTAAATATTGCAAGAGAAAACAATGCTGATGTATTTGTCAGTATACATCTAAATTCTATTGGTGATATACCTATGAATATACATAAAAACAGAGGAACTGCAGTATTTTATTTTAACAATAATGCAAAAAAACTTGCAGAAATACTTGAAAATTCTGTAACAGGTCAAGCAGGAACTAGAAATGACGGTGTGCAAACAGGTAGTTTTGCAGTAATCAGACCAACGGATTATGTAGGAGTACTGGTTGAAACTGCATATATGACAAATCCGTTAGATTCACTTTTATACACAAACGATAAATTCATTAAAAAGGCTGCAAAAGGCATTGCTAATGGTATTATTCAATACGTTAAGAAATAAATGAATTAATTAATAATGTAAAATTTTGTAACAAATAAATAAAATTATTAAAGTTTTTTGACTATTTTGCCGTAAATAATAATAACTTAATTTAATTAGGAATAAGATATGAACATAGAACGATTCAAAGTACGTTATTCACAAATAGGGATTAATCTTCAATCTGTCGTTACAGACAATTATGATGCTATATACAATAATAAATCATTTTATAATAATATTGAAAACCAAAGTGTTTTATTGCGAAAAAAATCTGATGATTTAACTAATAGAGTATATTAATAATCATTCGTTAGTATTATTTTCTTCATTTGTTTCTGTATTAATTGGTTTTCTGTATGAACACGTTCTGCTTGAACAAACTTCAAATTCTCCGTTTTTAGTCATTTTTTTAAGTAATAATTCACCGCATTCCGGACATTTATTACCGGTTGGTTCATCCCATAATGCGTATGAGCAATCTGGATAACGGTTACATCCAAAGAAAATTTTTCCGTGTTTTGATTTCTTTTCTACAATCATGCCTTCTCCGCATTTTGGGCATTTTACACCGGTGGAACGGATATATTTTTTTCTGTTACCGCAATCTTTACATTCTAAGTACTTTCCATACGGTCCTATTTTCATACTCATTGGACCACCGCATTTATCGCATTTTTCGTCAATTGTCAGTTCTTCTTTGGGTTCGGTTTCTTCATTAGTACTATCTAATTCGTTAATATTATTTAAGGAAATAATAGTTTTACATTCAGGATAGCCTGAACATCCTAAAAACTGTGTACCAAATCGGCTGGTTTTAACAAGCATTATTCTGCCGCAATTTGGACATTTCTTATCGCTTTCAATTGTAACTCTTTTTGCATCTTTCATAACTGAAGAAACGACTTCCATAAAAGGAGTATAAAATTCTTGCAGTACTATATTCCATACAGCTTTCTTTTCTGCTATTAAATCGAGTTTTTCTTCCATACCTGCAGTAAATTTATAATCCATAATTTCTGAGAATTGTGTAACAAGTTGCTTACATACAGTACGACCTAAAAGAGTAGGAATAAGAGCTTTATCCTTTTTCTCTACATATTTACGAGTTTGAATAACTGTAATTATTGTTGCATATGTAGACGGTCTGCCAATTCCGTGCTCTTCAAGTGCTTTGACTAAAGAAGCTTCGTTATATCTTGGCGGTGGTTGTGTAAAGTGTTGTTTAGGAGTTACTTCTTTGCATTTCACTTTATCACCTTCATTTAAGTCAGGAATCTTAACATCTGCATCTTTTTCTTCTTCATCAGCATCGTTATATAGCTTTAAGAAACCATCAAACATTACTTTGCTTGTGCCTGCTTTCAAATTGTAATCTCCTGCTTTAATATCAATTGTTTTATTTGCAATTGTTGCAGGTGCCATTTGAGAAGACATAAATTTTTCCCATATTAATTTATATAACTTATATTGGTCAGGTTCCAAATATGGTTTTAGACTTTCCGGTGTTCTCTCCGGATATGACGGTCTTATTGCTTCGTGAGCATCTTGAACGTTTTGTTTGCCTTTAACATAAATATTTGTTTTTTCAGGGTAATATTCTTTGCCGTAATTATTTAAAATAAAATCTTTTGCCATTTGATGTGCATCATCAGAAATTCTTACACTATCAGTTCTCATGTATGTTATAAGACCGACAGGAGTTCCGTCAATTTCCATTCCTTCATATAATTTTTGTGCGACTTGCATTGTTTTTGATACACCAAATCCAAGTTTAGTACTGGCTGCACGTTGCAGAGTTGATGTTATAAATGGTGCAGTAGGCTTTCTTTTAGTTTCCTTCTTTGTAACTTTTTCAACAATGCACTCAGTAGAGGGACTAAGAAGAGCCTCTTTAATTTTTATTGCAGCTTCTTCATTATTTATATCAAACTTTTTACCTTTATATTTATTAACTTCAGCTTCAAAAATCTTACCATCTTTATCCATTATTGTATGAATAGACCAATATTCTTTCGGAACAAAAGCTTCAATTTCCTCTTCTCTTTCGCAAATCATACGAAGTGCAACGGATTGAACACGACCGGCTGAAAGGTGGTAATTGCCGAGTTGTTTCCAAAGAACAGGTGAAAGTTTGTAACCTACAAGTTTATCCAAAATTTGTCTCGTTTGTTGGGCTTTTACTCTGTCCATATCGATGTCTCTTGAATGCTCAACTGCATACTTTACGGCTTTTGGGGTAATTTCGTTAAATTCAATTCTCTGAATCTTTTCATCTCCAACAGGGAGTAGTTCTCTAACGTGCCATGCAATTGCTTCTCCTTCACGGTCAGGGTCAGATGCAAGTAAAACTCTGTCAGAACGCTTTGCAAGATCACTTAATTTAGAGACAACTTTTTTCTTATCAGGAATAATTACATAAGTCGGTTTAAAACCGTTATGTACATCAAAACCAAGTACATTATCAGGCAGGTTTCGGACATGTCCAAAGCTGGCTTCTATTTGGTAGCTGTCACCCAGAATTTTTTTTATAGTTTTAGATTTAGCCGGTGACTCGACTATAACAAGAATTTTTTCTTTTTTTGATTTAGTTTCTTTCTTTTCTGCAACTGCACCTGTCATTTTATATGTAAATCTCCAAATTAATTTTATACAATTTTATATCTGTCACCGTCAGTCAATTCGATCAGTCCATCAACTTCCATAACGGTTAATGATTGTAATAGCTCCTCTGTACCCATGCCGGTTATCGATTGCAATTCATCGAATCCTTTCGGCTCAATACTTATTATATCAAAAAGAGATGAATATTGAACAGGTATGTTAGCTTTATTTTTAGATTTATCTTTTTGAACGGTTTTAATTTCCCAGTTTAAGGCATTTAAAATATCTTCGCCGTTTGTTACCATTGTAGCACCGTTTTTAAGCAATTTATAAACACCTTCCGTATTTTTATTGTTAATTGAGCCGGGTACGCACATTAGTTCTCGGTCTTGTTCTAATGTTAAGTTTGCAGAAATAAGTGCACCGCTTTTTATAGCAGCTTCACCAACCACGGTTCCGTATGATAAACCGGTTACAATTCTGTTTCTTTGCGGGAATCTGAATTTAATCGGTTCAAAAGTCGGATAATACTCAGTTACTATTGCTCCATAATTTTGTGACAGTTTTTCATATAAATCTTTATTTGATGATGGGTATTTATAGTCAAACCCGCTTGCAATTACACCGATTGTTTTAAGATTATTTTCAATTGCACTTCTATGTGCAGTAGAATCAATTCCTTCTGCTAAGCCTGATACAATACACAAATCAGTATTTTTTAGTTCATTTATTATGGATTTTATGCTATCTTTACCATTTGAACTTGCTTTTCTTGAACCGACAAAAGCAACGGTTTTTTCTAAATTGCAAGAGAATAAATCTCCTTTATAGTATAAAACCATTGGAGGATTATAAATTTGTCTTAACATTCTCGGGTAATTGTTATCATCAAATGAAATAATATTTATTTCACGTTTTTCTACATCTTCAAATGTTTTATCAATGTCAATTTTGTCTCGTAAAAGCAAAAACGTTTCAGCTTTTTTAATATTTAATCCTTCAATGTTATCAAAATCTTTTTTTGAACAATTAAAAGCAGCCTCAACATCTCCATAATAATTGTACAATCTTTGCACAAATGTTGAATCAATTTGTTCTATTGAAGAAAATCCTACCCAATATTTTTGTTTCATTGTTTGATTGTAACACGAATAGAAAATTTATTTAAAAAGTTTTTTAAATCTTGCCATTGCTTCAATTGTATTTTCTTTTGAACCAAATGAAGTTAAACGGAAGTAACCTTCTCCGTTTTTCCCGAATCCGGATCCCGGAGTACCTACAATTTGTACGTTATTAAGCAAATAGTCAAAAAATTCCCAAGATTTCATATTATTTGGGCACTTAAGCCAAATATACGGAGAGTGTTTACCGCCAACATGCCATATATTACAATCTTTTAATGTATCGGAAATTATCTTGGCATTATCTTTGTAATAGTTTATATTCTCTTTTATTTCTTTCTGACCTTCATCAGAGAAAACAGCTTCAGCTGCTCTTTGGACAATATACGGGACTCCGTTAAATTTAGTAGTTTGTCTTCTAACCCACATTTTATTTAGTTTTCCAAGATTTTTCGGAACAATTGTATAGCCGCATCGAGTTCCTGTAAATCCTGCTGTTTTAGATAAAGAACAAAATTCAATGGCACAATCTTTTGCCCCTTCAATCTCGTATATTGAGCGTGGTAGTTCATTATCTGATATAAAGCATTCATATGCTGAGTCAAAAAGAATAATTGCATTATTTAACAGTGCATATTCTACCCATGCTTTTAATTGATTTTTATTATAAACCGCACCTGTAGGATTGTTTGGAGAACATATGTATATTATATCTGCATTTATATTTTTATCAGGCATAGGAAGAAATTCATTTTCTCCATTTGCATCAACAAATTTAACATCACGTCCTGCCATAATATTTGTATCAACATAAACCGGATAAACAGGATCCGGAACAAGAACGGTATTATTTATTCCGAATAAGTCTAGAATATTGCCTAAATCACTTTTGGCTCCGTCAGATATAAAAATTTCATCAAGTTCTAAATCAACATTATGAGATTTGTAGTATCCTTGTACAGCTGTTCTTAAAAAATCATATCCTTGTTCCGGTCCATATCCTCTAAAAGTTGCTTGAACACCCATTTCATCAACAGCATTGTGTAAAGCATTTATCACTGTTTTGCATAAAGGAAGAGTCACATCTCCAATGCCTAATCTTATTACTTTTTTATCAGGATTGTTTTGAATGTATTCATTAACTTTTTTAGCTATTGTAGAAAACAGATAACTTTGTTCCAGATTATCATAATTAACGTTCAAATTCATATCTTAAAACTTCTCCTATCCCAATGCGATATTTATATCACCAGTCATAATAAGTGATACTACGGTTAATAAAATTATAAAAAATCTAAACGCAAACAGCGAAAATGTTTGCTTAACTTTGCAATAATAAACAAGCAGTAAATCACATACAATTAGTACTGATAATAATGATAAAATTAAAATTGTCATTGGCTCTCTCTTCTGTTATTTATTGTTTACTTGTGTTTTTAAGACTGTCTCTAACCATTTGTGCGCCTTCATGATATGCGCGTGTTGCAATTGCCTCTATTTTAATTGAATCGTTCATATCTTTTAGTTCTTTTGACCATATTTGTTTTTGTATTACGATTCCTTTTCCTTCAGCTTCTGTTAAGACTCTTTTATATCTAGCAGAATCTTTAGAAGCGATTTCATTTTGGATTTTATTTACAATCATATTTTCGCAGGAATAAGTCGTAGCAACTATAGGAACACTTAGTGTAGCAAACAATCCGAATTGTTTTACATATCTGTTGTTTAATATTTTTGGAACTTGCATTTTTTCTCCTTGTTAATTACGATATTGTACTTTTAGTTATTAGTTTGTTTATTGGTCGGTTTCTTCATGTTTTCCCTTCATGAGTTTTTCAAAATCAGAAGGTTTAATATTTTGTATAAAATCTTTAAATTCTTGAGCTTCTTCTTCATCTTTAGCTGTGTTTGTAGAGACAGAACCGTTCATTAAAACATTTGCCGTTACAAAAATAGGAGCATCACATCTCATTGCAATAGCTATTGCATCACTCGGACGAGCATCCAGTTCAAGAACCTCTCCATCTTTATTCAAAAATAGAGTAGCATAGTAAGTTTCTTTTTCTACATTATTAATTTCAATTTTGTCTAATTTATAACCTGCTTTTTCGATAAAATTAGCAATTAAATCATGTGTCATAGGACGAGCAACAACAAGACCTTCTATGCATCTAATAATTGCACTTGCTTCTGCTGAGCCTATCCAAATTGGCAGAGCTTTCCTGTTATCTAAATCATGGAGTACGACTATAGGCGAATTTGTTCTAACATCTAATGCTATACCCATTACCTTCATTTCTATCATATTAAATTTTCTCCCCTATTTATATTCCTTTAATTTTTATGGAATATTTTATTAAGATACATAAATTATATCCCAACAGTTTTAATATTATCACAAAATATCAATCTATGCTATAATCAAGCTTATGAAAATAAATCTGGTTTATAACAAGTTTATACCTAATTATGCTAAAACATTAGAAACTGTCAAACAAGCTTTGAATACTCAATACTTTGATTATAGAGTGTTTGAACTTGAAAAAATGGAAGAGTTTGGCGAAGTTACAGTCGTTATTGGCGGTGACGGGACCTTGCTTAGGACAGCAAGATTTTATGCTAAAACAAATATTCCTGTTTTAGGTATAAATGTAGGCAGGTTAGGATTCCTTGCACAAGCCGGAATAAATGATATTAATAAAGTAGTTGAATCTCTAAAAAATAAAGATTATAAAACTGAAGACAGAATTATGTTGCAATCAGGCGAATATATTGCTCTTAATGATTTTGTGATAAAAGGCTGCAATCCAAGCAGAACATCGAAATTCTTTTTGGAAATTAACAACAAGTTTGTATGTGATTATATTGCAGACGGTTTAATCATATCAACTCCAACCGGTTCAACTGCTTATGGACTTTCTGCCGGCGGTCCGGTATTATATCCGGAACTGGATGCTATTGTAATAGTTCCGATATGTCCGCATACACTTAATGCAAGACCTCTTGTCGTACCATCAACCGAATTACTTACGGTAAAAACCAGTGACGACTTACTTTCTGTTTCAATTGACGGTTTTGTCACTACGCAATGTGTTGAAAAGACTGCTATAAATATTGCTCCATATAAAGCTAAATTGGCATTTTTGAAAAATACAAATTTTTATTCGGTTTTACGTAATAAACTTCATTGGGGGGTTTCTCCTGAAATTAATTAACTGATAAAAAATCCTCTTAAGGAAGAGGATTTTTTATCAGTAATATTTTATTAATTGTTAATTATTATGCTGCATTTCCAGCTGCATCTGCTGCTTCATCGGCTGCTTCTTTAGCTTCGTCAGCAACTTTTTTTGCATCATCTTTTAAGAAAGCAAATTTTTCTTTAACAAAGTTTTTAATACCCCACCAAGAGAACGGGTTATGTTCGGAAACTTCTTTTTCAACTTTTTCAGCTGCATCTTTTAGTTTATCATAATTTTTAACAGCTTCTGAATTTTTAAGTTCTTCCAATGATTTTTCTGCAGCTTCTTTTGCAGTAACTGCTGCTTTTTTGCCGCTAGCTCCCCACATATGACCGCCTAATAAACCAAGACCGCCAACGATAGCTGCAGTTAGAATTGTTGCACCCAATCTGGATTTGTTAGCTGCTTGCATTTCAGCCGTGTTTTCATCGTAAACTTCCGGTTGAGTGTTGTAATCTTCAACATAAGCATCATTTTGGTATTGTGATGGTTGATACTGAGCGTAATCTACTGCTCCTACATTTTGTACTTCAGGCATAATTTAACCTTCCTTCTTTTATTATCTACTACACTATTTATATTTTTACTTTTTATACTTTAAGTAAAACACGTGAATACATGAAATTGCCTATTTTAATAAAAATTGTTACAAAATTGTTACAATTAAAATTTTTAAATTTATTTTAAATTCAATTTGAATTTTTTTTTACCAATAAAACTTTTCTATAAAATTTTTAAATAAAATTTACATTTTATGTAAAGATTTGTAACAATTTTGTATTGTATGTGAAATTTAGCAAGAAAAATAAACTTTATATATATAAAGAGTATAATTCCAAACACGGAGCTAAGATTAAAGATGGCGTTTCTAATGTTACTACATGAAAAAATGAAGCTGTCGCGTAAGATTAACAGACTTACGCTAAAACAGCTGCGCATGGGTAACACTATCGATCGTATGCAAAAGAAGATCGATAAACGCGAAAAGTATTACTCTAAGCTTGAAAAACAAATCGAGCGTCAAGCTAATGCATATAAGAATTCTGCCAACATGTTCTTTAGTAACCAATTGGGGCTTGGTTGCAATGGTGTTAATCTTGGTAACTATATGGGTGGTTCTGCTGCTGCAATGCAAATATTGCAAGAGTGGGATGGTACCAATCAAATTACAGGAGCATCGTACAATAAAGATTTGGTAAATGCTATATTGCAAGGAAATTATCAAAGAAATGCAAAAACTTCTGATAATGAAGCAACAACATTTACAGTTGGTGATAACAGTAGTGTCAGTGAAGCAGATTTTAATGCCGCTCAAGCTGCGATACAAAATGCTAATAGTGCAGTATCTCAAAGACAGACAATGGCACAACAGTACAAAGCAAATTATGAAAACAATGTGTCTATTTGGCAGGAAGCTCAATTGGAACAATTAGAAGCGCAGCGAGATTGGGAAATGGATTTACTTGCAGAGGAACAGGCAGATTTGGAAGCAGAAAAGACGAGTATCGAAGCTCAATTATCACTTGCAGAAGAAAGAAAGAAAGCAATCGAACAACAACTCGGTCAATCAATTCAAGATGCGGCACCGAAGTTCGGACTTGCATAATCATAATAGAAAATATGTCAGGACAAAAAATAGGAGCAAAAGTTACAG
This sequence comes from uncultured bacterium, assembly GCA_902797575.1. Lineage (GTDB taxonomy): Bacteria > Cyanobacteriota > Vampirovibrionia > Gastranaerophilales > Gastranaerophilaceae > CAG-196. The sequence goes on along the minus strand of CADBTL010000145.1, from coordinate 2,052 downwards.
ATATAACGTTTATTATTTTTATAAAAACAATTTGTTCCATTTGCCAACGAGATTTAAATATCAATCAACACCACCCAACAGGTGGTGTTTTAATAGCCGGTTAGGTAAAATTTTATAATAAGGGTTGAAATTACACTTTTTTCGTTATAGAATATGTATGACATATTTTTGATATGGTTATTTATCCGAACCGGAGAGCGAGGAATATTAAAGATAGTCGCCTAACAAGTTCTTAGTTCAGTAAGGTAAAAAAGAATTTAGGAAAGACGCTTTTTTATAAATCAATCGAGAACATAGCGAAACCGCAGTGAGGATTTTGCAGTAACTGTATTGAATGCAATTTACTAATAAAAAGAGGATTTCAATGATAAGAAAGACTGTCTTGACTGCAACGGCTGTTATATTAACGTTATGTTCATGCACCTATGCTGCACAAGTATCAGAGGATGTTATTAAAGAAACTATTGTAAAACATTCTATCGAAATGAATGTCGATCCTGCTCTTGCGTTAAGTATTGCAAAGAAAGAGTCAGGGTTTAAGCACGAGCTTAGAAGTTCACATGGTGCAGTCGGGGTATTTCAATTACTCCCTTCTACGGCAAAAATTATGGGTTATAATCCGTATTATTTAAGTGAGAATATTAAAGCAGGGCTTACTTATTATAAAATGATGTATAAAATGTTCGGTTCTACAGAACTTGCACTGGCTGCTTATAATGCAGGTCCCGGCAACGTAAAAAGATTCGGCGGTCAAGTTCCTCCTTACCGTGAAACCAAAAGATTTGTAAATGTTATTATGCAGGATTATCACAAGCAAAAAAAGAATCCTGATCCTGCAATAGCAAAAATTCTTAATAAAAAGTTAATTCCGTTATCAGTAAAAAAAGACGAAATTGACAATCAACCAAAAGAGTTTGAATTGCCTAAATTGAACGAAATTCCTGAAGTTAAAGATTCGGAACCTGTAATGGAAATTCTGTAGTTACATTATTCCAAACTTACTATTTTATTTTTTATTGTATAGTAAATAAGTTCAATTCTGTTATGAACGTTAAACTCAGCATAGATTTTTTCCACATAAGTTTTTACTGTCGAAATTGATATGTAGAGTTTATTAGCGATTTCTCTGTTTGTATATCCCGTTATTAAGTATTCAAGTACTTCATTTTCACGCTCTGATAAAATACTTTTTTCTTTTAATTTAATCTCCATATTAGTATAATAATATTAAATTTTCAGAAAAGATTTATATATTTTCAAATAATATTTATAAAGCATGCTATACAATAAAAATGCATTTAACCATAAATTTGATTAAATGCATTTTTCGTTAAATTAATTGGTTATTGCTTATGCCATAGCTTTTTCTACAGCAACTGCGACTGCAACTGTTGCGCCAACCATCGGGTTGTTGCCCATACCGATAACACCCATCATCTCAACGTGAGCTGGAACTGATGATGAACCTGCAAATTGAGCGTCGCCATGCATTCTACCCATAGTATCTGTCATACCGTAAGATGCAGGACCTGCTGCTACGTTATCAGGGTGAAGAGTTCTGCCAGTACCACCACCTGATGCTACTGAGAAGTATTTTCTTCCGTTTTCCCAGCACCATTTTTTGTAAGTTCCTGCTACGGGGTGTTGGAATCTTGTCGGGTTTGTTGAGTTACCTGTAATAGAAACATCAACACCTTCTTTAATCATAATTGCAACACCTTCGTTAACAGCATCAGCACCGTAACATCTAACTTTTGCCCTTTCGCCTTCTGAGAACGGAGTTTCTTTAACAATCTTTAATTCGCCTGTTTTGTAATCGTATTCTGTTTCAACAGATGTGAAACCGTTAATACGTGCAATAACGTGAGCTGCGTCTTTACCTAAACCGTTTAGAATGACTCTCAAAGGTTCTTTTCTTACTTTATTTGCATTTCTTGCAATACCGATTGCCCCTTCAGCTGCAGCAAATGATTCGTGACCTGCCAAGAAACAGAAACATTTTGTTTCTTCTCTTAAAAGCATTGCACCTAAATTACCGTGACCGATACCAAC
>CADBTL010000144.1 GCA_902797575.1 uncultured bacterium | reverse complement strand
CCTTTACCCCTTTACCCCTTTACCCCTTTTAATTTAACTTCATCTGTGCATAGATTCCGTCCAATTGCCTTTTCCAGATTTGCTCTTGCCGAATTAAATTCATACATAGTTTGATAATAAGTTAATTGTGCATTTTCGTATTGAACTTGTGCTTCATTTAATTCTATCGGATCTCCAACTCCGACTTTGTATCTGCCATAAGATAATTCATAATTTTCTTTTGCCTGTTTCATTCCAAGAATTGCAACAGGCATTTTATTTCTCTTTTCATCTAATGTAAAAAATGCATTTTGAACTTCCAAATATACATTATTTTTTGTATTAATTGCATTTGCTTGTTCTTTCGAATATAAAGAACGTGCTTCTCTGATTTGGTGTTTTAGCAGCATTCCGTTAATTGTAGGGAAATTAATATATGCCCCTAGTGTATAGCCGTAATTTGAATCAGGATGGCGTCCACCGACTTCTATCTGAGCTTGAGTTGTAAATTGCGGTAGCCAATTTTTCTTAACAAGTTTTACATTCTGATTCGCCTGTTCAACTTTTACTTCCGCTAATTGGAATTCCGGACGTGATTTTTTAGTGATTTTCATTGCTTTTTCCAGATTTATGTCACATATATCATAACGCAGCCTATCTGAAAGATTATATTTTGTGCAATATGGAATACCAATTGCGTTATTAAGCTTTGCCATTGCAATTTGAACAGCATGTCTAGCCTGAATCAAAGTAAGTTTAGCATTGCTTAAATTAACTTCCGCAATTGTAACATCTACTTTAGGTTTTACTCCAATATCATTAAAGGCTTTTGCTTGTTCATAAAAGCTTTCATATTGTCTCACAGTTTCTTCTGCCACTTTTTCTGCTTCTATTGCGTATTGAAGATTATAGTATGAATCTTTCACATTAAATATAACATCATTTATGGTTCCCGTAAGAATAATTTTGTATCCCAAATTATCTAATTTTCTTATTGTAACTTGATTTTGAGTGATGCCAAAATCATAAAGCAATTGAGAAGCACTGATTTGTCCAAGAACCCAAAAGTTGTAAATTAAGTTTTCTCTAAACACATCAGATAATTGTAATTGTCTGATTCTACTATAACCTGATTGCCAACTGAATTGAGGAAAATAATTTGACCATGCTTGTTTAATCCTCGCATCAGATGCAAATACATCCTGCATTGCTGACTGAATTCTGGGATTATTACCGAGTGCAAGTTTTAGACAATCTTCTAAATTTACCTCAATAATATTTTCTATTCCTGCGCTTATTGTAGCGGAATTACCATCTTCAGATAATTGAACTTTTGGTTCAACTTCCTCACTTGCAGGATACTTCTGTTTTGAATTATGCCAAGTTTTTCTAAATAGAATAGCATTAGCAGGACAATTTAAAATTGAGCATAGTAATAATATTAAAAGTAGTTTTTTCATATTTATCTTCTGTTTTTAAGATAAATAAAAAGTCCTATTATAGTAATTACACAGGCGGATATAATTTTAACAATAAGAGGCAATGCTAAAATTTTTGCTATTATAAACGGTAATGCCATAAAGAAAATTATATATATTAAAATTAATGCAAGAATTAACAAACATAATTCTTTTAATAATTCTTTTCTCTTTGCAGGTTCATGTTTGATAGTATTTAATAATACAAAGAATGCCGGAACTAATATACTTCCTACAAAAGCAACTGCTAACATTCCTCCGAATACTGAAACACCGATTGAATGTCTGCTGCCTGCACCTGCTCCTTTTGCGAATACTAAAGGAAGCAAACCTAAAATAAATGCAATATTTGTCATCATAACCGCTCTAAAACGTAGTTTTGCTGCCTGCATAGCAGCTTCTACGTAGTTCAAACCGTCTTTTTCCATTGCATCTTTTGCAAATTCCACTATCAAAATAGCTTGTTTTGTAGATAAACCAAGCAGCATTACTAAACCGACTTGTGCATATATATCAAGTGCTAATCCCCATACATACTGTAATAATAAAGCACCAAAAATTGCTATAGGGGATATCAACATTACAGATATCGGTAACGTCCAACTTTCATATAATGCAACCAAGAATAAATATACAAATGCAAAAGCCATAGATAAAATTGCTAATAATTGACCGGATGACTGCTGCTCTAGGAACGATTTTCCAGACCAAGCATAATCCATATCGTTTGGTAAAATTTTATCAGCTAATTGTTCCATTGCTTTCATACCACTTCCGGAACTCATGCCGGAAACAACTTCTGCATTTACTGTAATAGACGGATATAAGTTAAACCTTGTTAGCTCGTATGGTGCTATTATATTTTGTGTTGTAATAACAGAAGTCAGTGGAACCATTTTCCCGATTGTGTTTTTCACGTAAATTTTATGTAAATCGTCCATGGTACTTCGGAAGGGCGAATCTGCTTGCATATAGACACGATATACACGTCCGAATTTATTAAAGTCATTTATGTATGTTGCACCGAATTGCGATGCAATTGTTGAATATATTTCAGATATAGGAACACCTTGTGCCATAGCTTTTTCTTCATCAATTTTTACAACAACTTGCGGTAAAGATGCTGTAAAAGAAGTATAGACGCTTGAAAAAGCAGGATTTACTCTTGCTTCCTTCATAAGTTTTTGTGTTTCCACAAACATTTCCTCAGGAGTTCTGTCACCTTTATCTAATATTTGAAATTCAATACCGTTGTACATGCCCAAACCTGTAATCGCCGGCGGCTGAGACACAAAGGTTATAGTTTCAGTGTATTTTTTTGTAATTTGACGTGCTTGTTCCATTATATTATTAATAGATAACTTGCCGGATTTTCTATCATGCCAAGGCTCAAGCTTAACAATTACCAAAGCAGTATTCTCACCGTTAAAACCGTTAATAGATAGAGTAGAATGAACTCCGGGAATTGTCATAATTTCCTTACACATATTGTTAACAACATCTGTTGAACGTGACAAAGTAGCACCGTCTTGCAGCTGAACTTGCATAAACATTGCTCCTCTGTCTTCGTCTGGTAAGAATCCTTGCGGAACTATCTTGAACATTACTACAATAAACAGAACAATCCCCATTACGGTTCTTAGTGTTTTATGAGGTTGTGACACAAAATAATTAACAACTTCAAGGTATTTGTCTCTTACTTTATTAAACCAATTTTCAAACTTTTGGATAAATTCAAAATCGGTTTTTTCATCACCGGATTTTAATATGATTGAACAAAGAGCAGGAGATAAAGTTAACGCAACTACAGTCGACAATCCAACTGATGTTGCAATACATACAGCAAATTGTCTGAACATTTGTCCGGTAATACCACCTAAAAATGAAACCGGTACAAATACAGCCATTAAAACAAGTGATGTAGCTACTACTGCACCAAAAACTTCTTCCATTGAAATATTTGTAGCTTCTTTTGGGGACTTGCCTTCTTGAATATGTCTTTGTGTATTTTCAAGAACAACTATCGCATCATCTACAACCAGACCGACTGCAAGGACTAAGCCAAACAAAATTAACAAGTTAATCGAAAATCCTACAATTGACATAAATATAAATACACCAATTAAAGAAACTGGTATCGCACAAAATGGTATAAATGCAGCTCTTGCCGTTCCTAGAAATAAATATGTTACTGCTGATACAAGAATAATCGCTAAAATAATTGCTTCTACCACTTCTTTAATAGATTCTCTTACAAATTCCGTAACATCATATTGAATGTGATATTCCATATCATTTGGGAACTTTTTGCTCAGAATCTGCATCTTTTTATTAATTCTGTTTACTAAATCAATCGTATTTGCATTTGGAAGTTGTGTTACCGCAATAATTGCAGATTCTCGTCCTTCTACCATTGAACGATGAGAGTAATTTTCTGCGCCGAGTTCGACTCTCGCAATATCTTTTATTTTTACATTTGAACCGTCTTTATTTGATTTTACAATTATATTTTCAAATTCTTCAACAGTTTTTAATCTTCCTTTTGTTCTTAATGTAAACTTCATCATCTGAGGTGTGTCCATAGGCTCAGTACCTATGTTTCCGGCAGGAGTTTGAACGTTTTGAGATTGTACGGCATTGCTTATATCAGTTGTAGAAATTCCTAAACTTGCCATTTTATCCGGTTTTAGCCATATTCTCATTGAATAATCACCTGCACCATATACCGCAACACCGGCAGAACCTTTCGTTCTCGCAAGTTCGTCTTTAATGAACATAGAAGCGTAATTTGCTAAATATAAAGAGTTGTACGTTCCGTTTGGAGAACGTAAACCTATAAATAAACAACCACCACCTCCGGTAGATTTACGTACCGTTAAACCATATCGCCGTACTTCCTCCGGTAAACGAGGAGTAACCAATTGTAATTGGTTTTGGACATTAACAAGGTTCATATCAGGATCAGAACCAACTTCAAAATATATAGTTAACTTGTACATGCCATTGCTTGATTCTGATGTCATATATAACATATTTTCAACACCGTTCAGCTGCAATTCAACCGGAGCTGCAATTGTTGAAGTGATAACATCTGCGTTTGCACCACTATAAGTAGCATTTACAATAACTTGAGGCGGAGTTATTGACGGATATTCTTCTAAAGGCAAGGTCGTTAGGCAAAGCAAACCTGCGAGCATAATAGCTATAGATATTACAATTGCAAACTTCGGGCGTTTTACAAAAAAATTCTCAGCCATTATTTACCCCCTGATATTATTTTTTTTATTTTTCTGTATATTTTAACGAAAATATTTATATTTTTATTTGAATTATTTGCATTTTGCGACACTTTTTCCACAACTTTTACAGGTGAGCCGGGAATTACTTTTTGCATACCTGTTGTAATAATCCTGTCACCTTTTTTTACACCTTCATAAACTACCCAGTTAGTTCCGACTTGTCCCATTGTTTTAATGTGTGAAAGTTGAGGAAGATTTTCTTCATTCATTATTAAAACATACAGGCCTTCTTGGTTTTCCATTGTAGCAGATTGAGGAACAATCGGCAGTTCATCTTTTTTATTGGAATAAATTATGATTCTTCCAAAATCGCCTTGAAGAAGTGCATCATCCGGATTCGGGAATGTCGCTCTTAATGTTATTGCACCTGTTGACTCATCAACTTTATTATCATAAAAATCTTGAACACCTTTATATTTATATTTTTGACCGGAACTGAATATGTATTCAACTTCTCTTTCAACATTAGCTCCACCGTCAATTCTTACAAGTTCAGCATAATCTTTTGATTCAATAGGAAATGTAACATACATAGGATTAGAACTATTGATTGTTGTCAAAGGACGACTGCTTATAGTAACGTAGTTTCCTACCGTAACGTCTATAATGCCGACTCTTCCATCTACAGGAGATTTAACTTTTGTGTATCCCAAATTTCTTTGAGCATCTCTATATGCATTTTCCATACTCTGTACTTGAGCATTATATGCATTTCTTTGGGCTAAAACATTATCATAATCTGATTTTGCTACAAAATCATTTTCTACCAGTTCTTTGTAACGAGATAATTGCTTATCGTAATATTCCTGTTGTGCCTTTGCATTATCCAAATTACCTTTGGCTCTTCCTGCCGCATAGGAATATTCTTGAGGTTCAATTTCAAAAAGAACTTGTCCTGCTTTTACGTAATCACCTTCTTTAAAATAACTTTTTGTTAAGTAACCGCTTATACGAGCTAAAACATCAACTCGATACTTTGCCATAACTCTTGCAGAAGCAGTAAACTCTCTCCTAACATTATCTGTTTTTACAACATCAACAGTTACAGATGGTGTTCCCATTGCTTTTCTTTGTTTTGCTGAATTAGACTTATTTACGTTAGATATAATCATTCTGCCCAATATAAGAGCAAAAATGATTGCTAAAATTATAATAATATTTTTTCTCATGCTCTCTCCAAACCTTTAGAATAAAGAATTTCTTTATCTAAATTAACATACACTTCTTGTTCAAATTGTAACAAAAACAATAATGTAGTACAATAGATGATTGGCTAAATGCATTATATTGAGCAAAAATTTAGTTTATAATATGTATAATTTTATTTCGCTTTTTTATTTCGCCGGTTTGTATTGAGTTGGTATGGCTTTCGTATTTAAAAGGTTTATTAATTTTAAAAATACCAATTCCGGTATTTTCATCTATTGCTACAGCTTGCATTGGATTTTTGAGCTTGGAATCGGTTCTTTTAGATATAAATTGATTTTTTATAAAATCAACAAAATTTTTTTGTATATTTGTTTCCGTTACAGCAATATTAATCCCTAATAATGATTCTTTGTCAACAAAATAGGCACATTTTTGTGCCAATAGAATCGATTCGCTAAACAATCTTTTAAACCCTTGTCCATATATGTCCCTTAAATATAAAGTTGCGCCTGAGAAGTCCATTTTAATTTGGCGGCCAAGATATAATCCTTCTTTACTGAAGAAATGCCATACGTTATTATTTCTTTTCGTTATAGCTTTATTTGCTGTTAAATATGCTGCAATTGGGGATATTTTTGTCATTTTTTAATCCTTTATTCTTTATATATATTAATCATTTGTTTTTAAAAGAAAGTGTTCTTTTCAGGAGCATATAATGAAATTTAAATATTAGAACTCTAACGATCAGAATTCTTTTGTATTATATCTAAAATTTGATCATTTGAATTCATAAATTCATCAGTATCTTTATCATAATAGCCATAATGAGCCTTTACAGATTTTTAGTTTATTCCCTTATAAATATTTTGCTATGAACTACTTTTCAACCGACGATACACTTGACAGAATCTTATTATTTTGTTTCTATTTTTTCTGTTGTTTCTGATTTTGATTCTGATGGCGGAATATTTGCGTCTGAAAGATTTTTAATTCTCAGTTCTGCAATTCTTGCTTTAATCATATTAGCTAATAGTTTGTCATCATATGCTTGCTGTTTAATATTTGAAAAAACTTCTTTCAACTCTTCTTCATTCAAGCCTTCTTCTGCTCGCATACATACAACAACTTTTTCTTTACGGAATGTGAAATATGAAGCAATAAGAATACCCCATAAAAGTATACCTTGAATAATTCCAATAGCAGGAAGCCTGTCTATAAAACCGGCACATAAATTCCATAATTTCATACAGCACCATGAAGGAAACCATACAAACCCCGCAACTAAACAGCATCCTATTAATGCGATTAATAATATGCCTCTAAAACCCTTAATTTGTATTATATTTAGACCTTTTTTCATATTTTATTCCATACCTACCATTTTGAGAAATTCTGTTTCATTCAATATTATAACACCTAAATTTTGAGCTTTGTCTAATTTTGAACCGGCGCTTTCTCCCGCTATAACATAAGAAGTTTTCTTCGAAACAGAAGAAGATGTTTTTCCACCCTTTGACTTTATTATATCACTTGCTTCATCTCTTGTCATTGATTGTAAAGTTCCTGTTAAGACAAAAGTTTTTCCTGCAAGTTCATCTGTTCGTATTTGTATTGAATTATTAAACTCAAAACCATATGTTTTAAATTCATCCAGTGTTTTTAAATTATGTTCATTATGAAAAAACTCATAAATATTTTTTGCTATTTTATCCCCTATACCGTCAATTTCTGAAAGTTTTTCAATACTTACACTTTTGAAAGCATCTAGTGTAGGTATTTCATTGACAAGTAATTCTGCAGTTTCTTTTCCAACATTTCTTATCGACAATGCTGTTATAAATTTAGAAAGAGTTTTTTTCTTAGATTCCTGAATTGCATTATACATATTATTAGCAGATTTTTCTTTTACTAAATCTAATTTTAAGAAGTCATCAGTTGTTAATTTATAAAAATCAATTGGAGCTTGAACTAATCCTAAATTGTACAACTTTTCAATAATTGATGGTCCTACTGAATCTATATCCATGGCCTCTTTTGAAACCCAATATTCAAGTTTTGCCCTTAATATCGCAGGACAATTAGGGTTTAAACAGTATAGATTAACTTCACCTTCTACTTCTTTTATCGGTTCACCGCAGCTTGGACAGACATGAGGGATATCATATTCCGGTAAGTTATTATGTTCATTTGAATCACAAACTTTTACAACTTTTGGAATAATTTCAGCAGCTTTTTTAATAAGAACTCTATCTCCAATTCTTATATCAAGCCTCTTTATTTCATCAAAATTATGAAGACTTGCTCTCGATACAATACTGCCTGCAAGATTTACAGGCTCAAGTATCGCAACTGGAGTTACTGCACCTGTTTTCCCGATACCAATTTCTATATCACGAAGGGTTGTTGATATCTCTTCCGGCGGGAACTTAAACGCAGTTGCCCACTTTGGAGCTCGGGAAGTGAAGCCTAATTCATTTTGGTAAGCAAGATTATTGACTTTTATAACAACACCATCTGTTGCGTAATCAAGCTCAAATCTCTTTGTTTCCCACTCTTTACAGAATTCTATAGCTCCTTCAATATTTTTAACAAGTCTAATATTCGGATTAATTTTAAATCCTAATTCTTTAACATATTGAATTCCTTCCCAATGTGTAGTGGGTTGTTTTTTTGCTCTTTCAATGATTGGTGTGTATGTAAACATAGATAAATCACGCTTTGCAGTAATTGAAGAATCGAGCTGTCTTAGAGAACCTGCTGCTGCATTACGTGGATTTGCAAATGGTTTTTCTCCTCTTAAGATATTCTCGTCATTTAGTTTTTCAAAAGAGGTTTTTGGCATATATATTTCGCCTCTTACTTCAACATCGGCATTCTCAAACAGTTTAAGCGGAATTGCTTTTATTGTTCTTAAATTTTGAGTAATTTCTTCTCCTATAATTCCGTTACCTCTTGTTGCACCATGAACAAAAGAACCGTTTTTGTAAGCTAATGCAATTGCCAATCCATCAATTTTTAATTCACAAACAAGTTCTACGTTGTTTCCAAATTCATTTGTAATTTTTTCATACCATTTTCTGAGTTCGTCATAGTTGTATGTGTTATCTAAACTATATAATCGATATTTGTGTTTAACTTCTTTAAAGCCTGTACTTATACCGCCAACTCTTTGAGTAGGGCTATCCGGAGTAATAAAGATAGGATTCTGTTTTTCCAGTTCTTCCAGTTCCTTGTATAAATTATCGTATTCAAAATCACTGATAAGCGGATTATCAAGTACATAATAATTATAAGAATATTTATTTAATTCATTTCGTAAAAAATTTATTCTTTCTTGTATCATTCATTGCTCCTTAGAAAAATTTTGGTTAGAATTTACCACTCGACTTTTTCAATCAATTCAATTTCATATCCGTCAGGATCATTTATAAATGCAATTAAAGAGCCTTTTCCTGTTAAATCAAAAGGTTCATAAAGATATTTATAACCTAAAGAATTTATTTTTTTCGTAAATTCTGCTAAAGATTCAACTGCAAACGCAAAATGTCCGAATCCGTTGCCGATATCATATCCGCTTGAAGGAGTTTCATCATTATACGTTAATTCTATTTGGCAAGTATTACTTTCATCAGACAGAAAATAAAGCCAACAGTCATCTAATCTTCTTTTTTCAATCAATTTCATATTAAATAATTCAGTATAAAATTTTAAAGAAGCATTTATATCTTTGACTCTTATCATTGAATGTAAAAATTTCATATTTTCTCTCCTATAATTAATTTGTTATGATATAATTATACATTATGAAACATTTTTTAGAACAAACAGTTTATTATGCAGATACTGACTCGTACGGTGTAGTCTGGCATGGAACATATTTGAGATGGATGGAACAAGCAAGAGTTGAATTTTGCCGTATTATCGGATTGGATTTAGTAGAGTTGAAGAATAATGATATTATGATTCCTGTTACAAATCTCAACATTAGATACAAGGCATCTGCTAAGCTTGATGATAAGCTTATTGTAGAAACAACTATTTCAAAAATTACTCCGCTTACGGTTACTTTTTCTCAAATTATAAAAAATAAAGATTCTGAGCGTATTTATACAATTGCTGAACTGGATGTTGTTGCTGTAAATGGTGAAGGTAAAATATACAGAAGAATGCCTGATGTGCTCAAAAATATATGTGAACAAGCTATGGAGTAATAGTAGTTTATGCCAAGACTCAATAAATATATAGCATCAACAGGAATTTGCTCACGTAGGAAGGCTGATGATTTAATATCTGAAGGAAAAGTCTCTGTCAATGGAAAAATTATTACAGAATTAGGCTTTTATGTAAGAGAGAAGGATAAAGTGGCGGTTGACGGTAAAAACGTCTATCCTCAATCATTTGAATATTATCGCTTTTATAAACCGGCGGGTTATATTACAACTCAAGCAGATGAAAAAGGAAGAAAAACTATATATGATCTTCTCCCTCCGGAATTAAAACACTTTAAACCGGTAGGCAGATTGGATAAAGAATCAACAGGATTGTTGATTCTTACAAATGATGGAGAATTAATAAATCAAATGACACATCCGTCAATTAAAGTTCCAAAAGTCTATATGGTTACTATAAACGGAAGATTTACAGAAGCGCATGCAAAAGAAATGTTTGATGGCATAGAGATTATAACTGATGCAAAAGAAAAGAAAATTGCATATGCGGAAACTCTTCCGATAGAAGTCACTAATAAATCATCAGTTATTCAAGTTGTGTTATATCAGGGAATAAATCGACAAATCCGTAAAATGTTTGCAAAATTAGGATTTGAAGTGCTTGTTCTTAAAAGAATCCAACATGCATTAATAACATTGGAAGGACTTAAAAAAGGACAAGTTAAAATTATTAAGCCTAAACAAGTAAAACAGCTTAAGAGTTATTTGGAAAAAATACAAAAGGAAAATTTAGAAAATTGAAAATCGCAATAACAGGTAACATTGCATCTGGAAAATCTCAAGCAGAAAAAATAATTGCAGAAATATATAATTATCCGGTGTTTGATGCTGATAAAATAGCTCATTTAATATTAGATGAGATTGATGATTTTTATGGATATGATGTTTTTACAAACGGTAAAATTGACCGTAAAAAACTTGGACAACTGGTATTTAATGAATCCAATATTAAGCACAAACTTGAAGATATGGTTCATCCAAAAGTAAAAGAAAAAATTCTTGAACTTTTTGAAAAACATAAAGATGACAAGTATATTTTTGTCTCAGTTCCTCTTTTATATGAAGCCGGATTTGAAAATCTATTTGATAAGGTAATATTGATTACAGTAAACGAGGATATCCAATTGCAACGCCTTATGGCAAGAAATAATCTTTCTAAAGAAGATGCTATACAAAGAATAAAATCACAAATTCCACAAGAAGAAAAAATAAAAAAAGCGGATTTTGTGATTACAAACAATGCTTCAATAGAAATCTTAAAAAAACAAATTGAAAAAATGTGCAAATCATTTATGTAACAAATTTAAAATTTTTCAATATGCATTATACCAAAAGATTCCCATTCCAATATTTTCTTATCAATTTTTCGATTGAATTGTCTTTATTTTTTGTAAGAAATATTTTTTTATTATATGGTTTTTTATTAAATATATTACTAACCGGTAAAAGTGTTTCTTTATCTAAAGAGGCTATTTCTCTTTTTGCTAAATCACAAGCAACTGCTTCTAATGGGTGTGAAGCTGCGTAGTCACAAATATGAGAAAGGGATTTTGCATGTTTATGTAAAAACTCGTTAAGGACTTCTTGGTTTAATAAATCTTGTAAAATTTTAATCATTTTCGTGCCGCCGATTTTTTTCAACATATTATTCTCATGCAGTACATGCATAAATTCATGTAATATTTGTTCAAGAAAAAAATTAGTAGTAGAAATATTTTTTTCGTAGCATTCATCTGCTATATTGTCTATATTTTCCCAGTTTATGCTACTTGCATTAAAAAAAATTGTTTTTTCCGGAACTAAAATATTTTTATTTTTATGTAAAAAAGCCGGCGCAAAATTAGTAAATCCCATTGCATCATCTTGAGAGCTATTAAGATTCCTAAAATCTTCGACAAAAATACCCTTAGGATATTCTAAGTTTAAACAGAATTTCTTATTTAACGTTTCTAATATTTGTAGACACTTCAAAGAACACCATGCAACAACTTTGCTATTTTGAAAATCTGATTCAATATTTCTGCCGGCAAAATAATTTTCAATTTTTTTAGTATCACATCTCAAGATTTCGGCTTGCATTGATTTTGTAAGACCGGCTTTAAATGTAAAATTATTGTTATTTTTATGAATTTTCATTATTATGTACAAAACACAAAAAATAAAAATTTGCGTTTTTAATATTAATTTTTGTAAAAATATAAATTATTAAATAGCAAAATATATATTTGTGCGTTTTAATATTATGAAAAGAGTGGTCATACTTTTTTCGCATCTTCAATGTATAATTATATTTTAATCATCCAGCTACAATACTAATAAAGTAAATTAATCGAGTTTTTTAACCTATATAAGAGAAAGGAATTTGTAATATGGTATCTGTTGAACCAATATGGAAAAACTATAGCATTCAAAAATCTGTTAATATTACAAAAACAAAAGAAATGTTATTCGATGGTTCAAAAAAAATTTTAAATAAAATTCAATATATGAATAAACAAGAATTATTGCCAGTTGTTGCAATTCCCCTTGTTGCTTATGCAACATCAAAAACAACACAAGATAATTTAGCCAAAAATCTTCAAAAAGAAGTTACAAAAAAAGTTACAAATAATACAACAGTGCATCCGATTAGTGATCGAACTGAAAATAATGCAAAACTTTTGAAAGATGCAGGGATAAGCAAAAATGACGTAAATAAATATATAGATAGCAGAGGTTACCTAACCAATGAAGGTAAAACAAAAATTGGACTAAATATGCATGGGCACAATGAAACAATTTATCCACCTGCAAACTTAAATGAGGGCGACTTTATAACAGAGTTACCACCTATTTATGAAGATTCTACTGCTTTACAAGAGATTGAGACATTAGAAAAAACAATTAATGAATTGGATAATGTTTTGGACAATCCTACCATACTTCTAGCTGGAGGTGCAGTCTTAGCAGAAGTAACTCCAATTATCAGATTTATAAAACCTGCTGTTGATTTTTTTGATGGAGATTTTAAAAAAGCTTTTGCAGGAGCTGTATCAAGAGGAATAGATATTGTGATAGCACCACTAAAATATACCGGTGCCATTGGACTTGGACTCACATATGCTGCTATTAATATGGCATATAAGGATAAAGATATGACATTCTGGAAAGGTTTTAAAGGTTATTATGATGAATGGGCTAAAGGACGTGATGAAATAGAAGATGAAGTTATCGGAAGGGAAACAAAAACCGAGAGGATAAAAAAAATAGAAAATTTAAAAAACAAATTAGAAACCTTAAAAAAACAAAAAATAGAAGAATTGAACAAGAAAAAACTACTACAGGAGCAAAGGATACAAGAAGAGCTAGATGCAGAAAAAAAAGAAAATGATAAAAAATTAAATCTTATAAGTGAAAACAATCCTAATTATAAAAGTGATTTAAGGAATGCAAGGACAGAATTCCAATTGTTACTAAATAAATATAAAGAATTAAAACCACACGCAGATATTTCAAAGTATGATAAATGGGAATCTTGGGATTTAGATAAGCTTAAACGTAATATAAGTTTTTTAAGAAATTATGTTCATGTAAGCAGAAAAGAGGTCAGAGAAACATCATTATCACCTATCGCTGAAGAAATAATGAACAACCAAGCAATAGAACGTTATAACAAGCAATGTAATGCTTTCCTAAGATTATTAAATGAATACCGAAGCTTAAAGCCAAACGCAAATATTTCAAATTACGAAAATTGGCAAAATTGGGGACCTATGCAATTACAAAAGAATATGAATTTATTACGCAAACAAATTGCAAAAGTACGAAATAGAAAATAAGCAAACTTGAATAAAAAACGAACACCTTGTTAAGAGTGTTTGTTTTTGTTTATATATTATATTATTTCACAATATCGTATTCTTTTCCTAATTCAGTTAAAATTTCTACAGCTTTATCAATCTGTTCAAATGTTAAGTCCTTCATTGTGCAAAGTCTTAAACGACATTCTTTTCTTCTAACAGCCGGATAAGTCACAATATTAACGTACACACCTCTTTCTCTAAGCTTTTGGTACATTTCAAAAAGAATTGGTTCATTATATATCATAACGGGTACAACTGCAGACTGAGAATGTCCGATATCAAAACCTGCATCAGTAAGTTTTTGTTTTAAATAATTAGTTTTTTCCCATAACTCAGTTCTACCTGCAGTATCTGTTTCTAACAATTTGAAAACTTCGTTCAAACCACCTGCAACTGAAGCAGGAAGAGCTGTTGAGAAGAAGTAGCTTCTTGCATAAAGCCTTAAGTATTGAACAACTTTTCTGGATGCGGCGCAATATCCACCGAGTCCTCCGGGACCCTTTGATAACATACTTACGTGCAAATCTATTTTATCCATTACTCCGTAGTGTTCAGCGGTACCACGTCCGGTAGGTCCAACAATACCTAAGCCGTGAGCATCATCTACCATAATACGGCAATGATATTTTTCAGCAAGTTCAACAATTTTGTCTAAATATGCCATATCTCCGTCCATAGAGAATACACCGTCTGTTATAATCAATCTTCCGGTTTTTTCTTCAGGTAATCTCGAAAGAATTCTTTCCAAACCCTTCATGTCTCTGTGAGGGAATACTTTTATGTCTGCACCGGATAAAACATTGCCATCAAAAATGGAAGCATGGTTTGCGGCATCATTTATTATTACGTCATTTTTTCCGCATAAAGCAGACACTATACCTATATTAGCGCCATATCCGGATGGGAAGACGATACAATCTTCAGTACCATGGAATTTTGCTATTCTTGCTTCAAGTTCTTTATGAATTTCGGTAATACCTGCATAGTTTGAAACAGCGCCCATTCCGTAACCGAATTTTTCCAATGCTTCTCTTGCACCTTGCATAACTTGCGGATGTGTTGAAAGATTCAAATAAGAGTTTGAACCTAACATAATTACATCATGAACATGTCCGTCTTTTTCTTTTATTTTTGAATCAGGCTGAACTTTATTCATTGTAACCATTCCTAAAGCTTCATTACCTGTTAAAATGCCACTTGACAAAACGTCATCAAGTCTGTCAGTTTTTCCGAATAAATCTTCACCATCAAGTGTATCAATAAAGTTTTCAAATTTGATATTCATTGATTTTTTTTCTTCTAAATCCAACACTATTCTATTCCTCTCACAAAATTATAGCTTTACTATAATTAAATTTTAATATAATTTTTTAAAAATGTCCTGTTTTCAGACCAAAATATTACAAAAAGTTACAATCAGAGAATGCGAAAAAATCTGAAAAATAATATGCAGGAGCGTGAGTTGCGTAGTACTCTATGCAGACGACGCCCAGAATAATCTAAGACGCACACAACCTGAGTTGAAGCTTTTCTGCAAGTTCACAATCTTTAAGTACTTTATGCGTGTTTAGAAAACCATCCTGCTGCTAATGCAAAAAGTCCGCAGCCGAGACCTGCGCCCAAACTGTTGCCTAACCCCATATTAAAACCGTCTTTGAAACTGCCGCCAGCCATTAGCAATGGGAAATTAAAACCACAAAAGTTATTGTATCCGCATCCATAGCTGTTAAAGCCAAAACCTAAACCTAAGCCGGAGTCCCAACAACTGTTCATATACGAACCTCTATTGCAGTATGAATCTTTTGAAGAAGTTCTGTACGAATAAACTGTTTCACCGTTTACCTTAAGTGTTTCTGTATAGCTGTTAGTTCCCATGATATTATCCTTTTTAGTCTATTTATATATATAAAGTATATAATGCAAAAAAAATTGCCCTTTTAGAATTAAAATATTTACATTTGTTAATATTTTAATTTTGCTTAAAATATAAGCGAAATATCTGATTTGGCGACTAATTGTGGTTTTTATGTATCTTATTCTTATATTATTTGCCAGTTACGGTAGTTTGGAGTAATATAAATATATAATGGATATGGGGAAGATTGTTGTTGTAGATGATGAAAAAATTGTTACTTCTGCTTTCAAAACATTATTGAAAGTAGAAGGGTTTAATAATGCTCATTTTTTTAATTCACCTAAAGAGGCTTTGGAATTTTTAAAGAATAACCAACCGGACTTAGTTATTTCAGATTTTCTTATGCCGGAAATGAACGGATTAGAATTTTTAATGGAAGTAAAAAAAATGTATCCGGAAGTAAGTAAAATTCTTTTAACCGGATATGCGGATAAAGAAAATGCCATAAAAGCTATTAATGAAGTCGGATTATATCGATATATAGAAAAACCTTGGGATAATGATGATTTAATAATAAATATTAAAAATGGAATTGAAAGAAGTTATTTGTTGTCAGAATTGAGACAGAAAATAAATGAACTTGAAAATGCTAAAAAAGAGTTGGAAAAATATTCTCACAATCTTGAACAATTAGTAGAGGAGCGTACTGCTGATTTAAAACAATCTAATGCAAAGTTAGAAGGAATTGTAAATTACTGTGCAGACGGTATAGTTATACTGAATGAAGATGGGATTATAGAACAAGTTAATCCGGCTTGTGAAACAATGATAGGTCATGTTGATTCAAAACTTATAAATGCTTCAATAGATGATTTTTTGTTTGGTAAAAAAACTTTTATTTCAAAAGAACTTCACCGGTTAGATGGAAGCGAGCTTTTACTAAGAGATTTTTGTATTAAAAATCCGTTTTCAAACTATGAAACGCCTGTAGAAGTGAGTTTTGCAAGAATTAATCCGGATGATGTTTATAAGCGTTTTGTCGGTGTAATAAGGGATGTAACAGAGCAAAAAAAAGCAGACAAATTAAGAGATGATTTTATAGCAACATTAACTCATGATTTAAGGACTCCTTTATTAGCAGCAATTCAAACTTTAAAGTTTTTCTTAGACGGAGCTTTAGGTGAGATGCCAGAACAACAAAAACTTTTGATATCAACTATGTACAAAAGCAATGAAGATTTGCTTGGCTTAGTCAATGCTTTGTTGGAGGTCTATAAATATGATGCAGACAAGCTTGTATTAACAAAAACAAATTTTAATATTTATGATTTAGTAAAACAAGTTTATGATGAATTATTACCTCTTGCACAATCCAAGAATATTGATTTTTCGATAGAGACTGATTTAAAAGAAACAGAAATATATGCAGACAGGGGTGAACTCCGACGGGTAATATGCAACTTATGTGGAAATGCAATAAATTATACTCAAGAATCTGGAAAAGTTACTATTATGTTAAAAATAGAAGGACGAGATTTAATATTTTCTGTCTCTGACAATGGTTCCGGCATTCCGCAAGAAGATATTCCCAATATGTTCCAAAGATTTTCTCAAGGAACTAGTAAAAAGCGTTCAACAGGTACAGGTTTAGGTCTTTATTTATCAAGGCAAATCATAGAATCTCATGGCGGTAAAATATGGCTTGAAAGCGTTTTAAATAAAGGGAGTGAGTTTTCATTTCTTTTAACAGATGTTGTTAAACAAAAAGAGGAATGTGCGATATGATAAATGTTCTGCTTGTAGAAGACCACGTGTTAACAAGAATGGGACTTTCAATGCTTTTAAGCAAAGCAGATGAAATCAATTTACTATCTGAGGCTGCTGATGGTATTGAAGGAATTAAGAAGGCAAGAGAACTGTCTCCGGATGTTATACTAATGGATATAGGGCTTCCAAATATTGATGGAATTGAAGCAACACAGAGAATTAAAGATGTTAATCCCGATGTTAAAATTTTAATATTTACATCTCGTGATAGTGAAAATGATGTTTTTGAGTCTTTTAAAGCCGGTGCTGACGGATATATTATGAAAGGTGCAACGGAAGAACAAACAATATCTGCCATAAAATCAGTATATGAAGGTGTTGGGTGGATTGATCCCAGCATTGCAAAAATGGTTTTTTCGAATCTTCAACACCCATCTATGCAAACTATTTTAAAATCTGAACAAGTAAAATCTTCCAGAAACAATGAGTATGGATTAACGGATAGAGAACTCGATGTTCTGGAGCTTATGGTGGAAGGATTAACAAATCCTCAAATTGCAGATAAATTAGTTATTACAAGAGCAACTGCAAAAGCACACGTTCACAGTATTTTACAAAAATTATCAGCTTCATCCAGAACACAAGCTACTGTAATGGCGATGAAAGAAGGATTAGTATAATGTTTTCTGCTCTTGCCGGAATGTATATGGCTGCAAAAGCTCAGCTGACACATTTGCAGTTGAATCATCAGAAAAAACGCAGTTCTCAGACGTCGGAATTAATATATCGTAAAGATGTTGATAAAAAAGAAAAAAAACAACAATTTGAAAAAAAATTACTTCCAGAATCAGGCTATATGACTGTTGAAGAGTATGAAGAGAAATCAAGAGCCAAAACGAGAAAAGAAATTACGGCAGAAATTCTTGATAAACCTGATATGCCAAAAGATAAAAATTATATTTATGTACCGCAACATATTTTTAAACTTGTAAGATACAATGATCCTGTTGGCAGCCCGGAGTTAAGTTTGCCCAGACGGCTAATGTATGATAGACAAGTTAACGCTCAAGGAATTGTATCAGGAGATTATAAAAAACTCGTATATCCTGCTATTTATTATTATGCAGAAAAAAATTGTATTAATTCTGATTTGTTTTTAATAAATCTGGATGAAACATTTGCTGATCCATTAGAAAGGGTAAAAAGAGCAAATATATTAAACAAAGAAAAAGCTCCATTATTATCTACAAATAATGATATTCGACAAGCAGTATTTAGAACACTAACCCCTATTGATTTTTCAAGCGATAATTCAAAACTTTTGATAAAAGAAAAAATTGGCAGTAGAAATGACGGAATATGGAAAACGGATGTTTGGATTTATGATTTTGATAAAAAGCAAGCAAAAAATTTAACTGCATTAAGAGATGCTATAACATATTATTGGAATAAAAATTCTAAATTGGAATTGAATGATAAACGATGGGACGTTTATCCTGTTGGATTTGATGCAAATAACGCTGAGAGAGTAATTGTATGTGCATACGCTTATGCAAACGGAGCGCCAAAATTCTTGGGGACGTGGAGTGTAGATGTAAATAATGAAAGTACAAAATTGGAATCACTATCCGGTGCCGGCATACCTGTTTCTGTTGTAGGATTTAAAATATCAAAAGAACATGATATACTCCCGATGTCAGAATTAGAATTTGATGCAAAACAGACTGCTAAAGAGCTAAAACTAAAGGCTAAAAAAGAGAAAAAGCTTAAAAAGCAAGAAGAAAGAAAACAGCGTCAAGAATTCAAAGAAGAATTGTATAATATGGACGTGGAAATGTTAAATAAAGTTCGGTCAGAGAATAATACAAATAAAAAATTAAGATATAAAAAGACAACCGGACAAGTTACTGATAATAGTGGTGACACAGAACTTCAAGAATTAAAGAATAATTTTAATAATTCAAAAATACAATTTTTGCAAAGAGAAAATCAGGAAGGATATAAACAAGAATCTCTTCCGGATTTGGATAGGATTCTAAATCAATTTAGGCGCGATTCCGGAATTGATTCGATGAATGATTATGATAATTTTGAAAATGAATTTGATGAATTAGATGAAATAGAAGAATAAATATAGGAGATTAATTATGAAAAAAACGGTAGCTTTATTAGCAGTAATATCACTAATGGCATGCGGAATGTTGTCAGGTGTTGCAGGGCAAAATAATGACAAAGACAGAGGATATATTTCAATTTCGACATCAGCAAATACTGAAGTTGCACCGGATATTGCTGAACTATCATTTGCAGTAAAAACATCAGATAACAAGTCTATGCAAAAAGCATCTTTGATGAATAAAGATATATCGGAAAAAATTTATAATATATTAAAGGAACAAATTAATGCTTCAAATGGTGATTATATAAAGACATCTAATTATAATGCAGCTCCTATTTATAATTACAATGGAAATAAAAGAACACTTGAAAAATACGAAGTATCAAACCGTGTAACAGTTCATACAAAATCGCTAGATAAACTTGGCTCAATGATTGATAAAGCAACAGAAGCTGGTGCGACAAATATTGATTCACTCAATTTTTCGGTATCTAATTATGAATCTCAATGTAATTCTTTAATTGACATTGCAACTAAGAAAGCAAATACAAGAGCAGGTATTGCAGCGAAAGGTGTTGGCGGAATTTTAGACGGTATAAGAACAATGGATATAAGTTGTTCAGAACAGTCAAATTATGTTGCCCCCAGAATGTATATGGCAAAAAACATGTTAGCATCTACCGCAGACGGAGTTGCTGCTGAAACATCATCAACTTCAATTTCCAGTGGTGTAATTAAAGTGTATGCTAATATTAACGCAAGTTTTTTTGTAAAATAGTTTGTGTAATGCAAATAATAGGAGTATAATACTATTTATGTTAAAAAGAGTTGTTGCAATATTTTTATTGTCTATATCATTAACGGCTTATGCCGGTGATGTTCCGGTTGATGCAAAAATGGATTACAATCAGGGTATTGATTTTTACAAACTTGGAATGTATGAAAGAGCAATTGAGTCTTTTCGTTCAGCAATAAAAGCTTATCCTGATTATACTGATGCATATTATAATCTTGGCTCAGTATTAGAGTATCTAAATCAATATGCAGAAGCACTAAATGTTTATAAACAAGCATATACAAGAAATAGAAATGACTCCGAAGTAATTTATAAAATGGCACTTATGAGCTCAAAACTTGGTGATTATAATCAGGCTGCAGATTACATAAAGAAAATACCAAGCTCTGATGGTTATTATTATAAAGGTCAAGAACTTATAAATAGTATTAAACATAGTATTGAAATGCCACCGCAAATACTAAATGCACCATCCAAAATTGCTCAATACTCAGGAACATATGATAATATAATGAGTCCTACCGGAATTACAACAGATTCTAACGGAAATGTATATGTTGCATTATTTTCTGATAATTCTATTATGAAAATTACGCCTGAAAATAAAAAACAGATATTTATAAAAAGTGATTTAATCAATGGTCCTATCAGTTTGGCAACTGATACAGAGGGTAATATATACGTTTCTAATTATAGTGCTAATAATGTCTTAAAAATAAATTCACAGGGTGTAGCATCCGTTTTTGTTTCAAAAGTAGATAAACCATATGGTCTGCACGTAAACGGAAACATGCTATTTATAACTTGTCAGGGATCCAACTCTGTTTTAAGACAAAGATTATAATATCAAATTCTTATTAATAATCGCTCTGTTCATAGTCATCATCATCTTTTAATGATGATAAATCAGAGGAATAACTTGTATCAAAATCTTCCGGCAAATATTCATTATCAGGCCAAACTGTATCTTCATCAAATCTGCAAGCATTTAAATTTTCTGCCATAGAAAAATCGGAATTTGTTAAATCTGCACTTTGGAATATAGCACCGGCTAGATCTGCATCAGTAAAATTGCCATAATCAACTGTTGCATAACTAAAATCAGTACCATTTAAAACTGATTCATTAAATGTGCATTCCACAAGATTTGCTCTTGTAAAATCTACGGAAGTTAAATCACATCCGTCAAATTTAACGCTTGTTAAATGTGAATCTGCAAAACTTGAAGATGTCAAATCCACATTAACAAATTCTGCCCCTTCAATATTAATATTAGAAAAATCTGTTTCTGTTAAATCAGCTCCACCTTTGATATTTTTAATTTCTGAATTAAAAGTATCTATGTCTGTTGTTATTAAATCTACTAATTCTTCTTTAGTAAGCATTTTATTCTCCTAGTTAATTAAATTGATTTCCATTGCAAGAAGTACTGCTTGTGTTCTATTTGAGACTTTAAGTTTTTTAAATATGCTATTCAAATGAGTTTTAACAGTAACATCTTGTACGCATAATTTATCTGCAATTTCCTGATTACTTGCACCTTTAGCAACAAGCGCCAAAACTTCCTTTTCTTTTGGGGTAAGAGCGTCAATATTTACATCTTTATTAACCTTTTTTTCTTTTTTTACCGCAACTTCAGCTTGCCATTTACTTCTTCTTAAAACAGCTTCAATCCTTGCTAACAGATTTGGCAAAATAAATGGTTTTACAATATAATCATCCGCACCTATTTTTAATCCGGAAACAATTTTTTGATCCTCGCTGACTGCAGTAATCATGATTACAGGTATATATTGACTTTTAGGGTTTTTCCTTATTGCTTTTAATGTATCCCACCCATCCATATTTGGCATCATTACATCAAGCAAAATTAAATCGAAATGACTTTTTTCGTCAGACAATATTTTTAGCGCCTCAATACCGTCTTCCGCAACATTGACATCATATCCGTACATAGGAAGCGCGTCTTTTAAATATTTTGGGTTGTCGTCTACAATTAAAATTGATGCAATTCCATCCATATTAAACCAATCTTTCTTTTAGAGCTTTTAAAGCAGCCTGTAACCGGTCATCAACTTCTAATTTTTGTAAAATACTTGCAACATGAGCTTTTGTCGTATTTATACTTACAAATAACTCGTTCGCAATCTCGTTATTGCTGTAACCTTCCGTTATAAGTTTTAATATTTGAGTTTCACGAGATGTTAAACCGTAATCTTTTTCAGGTTTTACATTATTAGGTTGTGATTTTGTTGCAGCTTTCAAGACTATGTGTGAAATTGCAGGATCAAACCAAGCTGCACCATCTAATACAGACTGAATGACCTGAATAAGTCTTTTGGGATTGATCTCTTTTGAACAATATGCATTCGCGCCGGCTTTTAAACTGTTCAAAACTTCTTGCTCATCATTATGTGATGTTAAAATCACTACTTTAATATCTGTATTTTCAGCTTTTATTCTTTGAGTAGCTTCTATTCCATTCATTCCAGGGAGTCCTAAATCCATAATGATTAAGTTTACGTTCTTTTTTTGTATGATTTCAATTCCGCTCTCTGCAGATTCGGCTTCATAGATTTCAGATATAAAGTCACAAGCCTCAAAGGCTGTCTTTAAACCAAATCTGGTTAATTCATGATCTTCAATAATTAAGATGTTAGTTCCCATAATAATACTCACTATATCCTGATTTCATATTAGCCTCGTAATCAGCATTTATATCTGCACATTTAATTAAAGAACGATTAGCAGATTCAATATCTCCTTTTGCACGGTATACAAGACTTAAATAATAATAATATTTATAATTATTTTCGTCAATATAATAAGAATTGTTGAGATAAGTTGTTGCCATAGTATAATTACCATCTTTAATAGCATGACCGGCAAGGCCAAGCCAAATATTATTATTAGCTAAATCAATAGATGCAACTCTTGGTAAGTAATAATCAATTCTTTGAGGAATAACTTTTAAAGATTCAACCAACAAATCTTCGTTCATTTTATTTTTCTTAAGTAATTTTTCGTACATTTTTTTTGCTTTTTTTGATTGTTCAAGGGCTAAATAGGATTTTGCTATTCCTACAAGAGGTGTAGCATCTTTAGTTTGTTTCTTTGCTTTTTTATAATATTTTAAAGCATTTTCATATCTTCTGGAATCATATGTTACATCTGCAAGTGTTAAAGTTGCTAAATAATTATTTTTGTCATCTTGATATGCTCTTAAAGCAAATTCTTCAGCTTTCGTAGGCTCATTATTTTCATAATATATTCTACCTAATAAAGAATATATATCAGAACTATGCTGTTTTGCCGTTAAAATAGCTGATTGAAGAACTTTTGTCGCAAGCAGACTTTTGTCTTGTAAATGATAATAATAAGCCAAATGATAATCTTTTAAAGCATCTTGTTTTGATGTTTTATATAAAACGTACTCTTCTGTAGCTCTAACTTTTCGTTGAAAATCAATCGTTAAAAACGGAGTTTTTTTAATTTCTGCTAAAATTTTTAAAGCTTGTCCAGATTTTTTCATGTCAGCTAAAATTTTTGCTTTCAAGCTTAAATAATTTATGCTAACATTATTTTCTTTAATCGCATTATCAATATATTTCAATGCAAGTGGCAAATTATTTGATTTATAATAACCAAGTGCAATTAAATAATTTTTATAATCACTTTCCTCAAACGTAACAGAATTTATCAATTCTGACGTCGTTTCAAGCGCCATATTATTATACACAATGTTTGAATATGCATCTGCAAGACCAATGATATCTTTCTGACTTAACAAAGATGAAGGATAGTAATATCTACGCATATCTTTTATATAAGATGCTGTAAAGTGATTATTATCTAATCTTTGAATAAGTGTGTCTGTTAAATCAAATAAGCCGTATTCTGCCATTTTAATTCCGTATAAGAGAAATACATAATCATCATGATTTGCCCTGAGAACTAAATCTTGAAAATCATCATAAGAAGCTTTTACATTACTTTGAATAAAACGATTTTCTGCAGATGTATATTTGGATTTAATATAATTATCCTTGAGAACCATATCTATATTTGCGATAGTGGTTTCCGTACCTGCTTTTAACGGTTTTAAAGCAGTTTCAGCATTGACTGCAGAAACTAAACTAATTAATATAGAACTTAGTATTACCAACTTAAACTTATTCATGCTCTAAATCCACACCTACGTAATATTTATTAAAGACTTGTAATAATCTGTTACTACAATTATTTACTATTGAGTAATATAAATCAAGTAGGTTATATTTTTCTAGTGTCGCTAAATCATCACTATCAATATTCAAAGAGTTTTCAGTGCAAAATACTTTTACAATCTCACTTAATTTAATCGCTAAGAACTTTTCTACCACAAGCGGATCAAAATGAGAACCTGAACCGTCTTTTATGATGTTTATAACTTTATCTATAGGCATTTTATCACGATAGTGACGTTTTGATGTGATTGCATCAAATACATCAGATACAGCTAATATTCTTCCTCCAAAAGGAATTTCTTCTCCCTTTAGATGACGATAATAACCTGAGCCGTCAAATTTTTCATGGTGAGAACACGCAATCTCCATTATCTGCTGAAAATCTTTTGACATATGTATTTTTTCCAGAATGTGATGAGTAATTTCAACATGCTGCTGAATATGTTTATATTCTTCAGGAGTTAATTTTCCTTCTTTTTGTA
Organism: uncultured bacterium; assembly: GCA_902797575.1. Taxonomy (GTDB): domain Bacteria; phylum Cyanobacteriota; class Vampirovibrionia; order Gastranaerophilales; family Gastranaerophilaceae; genus CAG-196. Next base: position 1,388 of record CADBTL010000144.1, on the reverse strand, counting down.
ATACAGCGTCTCTTATACCAATTTTACCTATATCATGAAGAGCAGCGGCTTTTTCTAAAATGTATAAATCGTTTTGTTCCATGCCAAATTCTCTGGCTATCAATACTGAATACATTTTGACGCGAGTTGAATGCCCTGATGTGATTTTATCTCTAGCATCAATAGATGTAGCTAATGTTTCAATAAAGCTGTCTAATACTATTTTTTGTTCTTCAAGCAATTTTCTTTGTCTTTCAAAGAGCTGAGCATTTTCTAAAGAGATACCCGCATTTGATGCGATTGCAACAAGTAAGTCTTCATCCTCCGGAGTAAAATATTCATCAAACTTATTTAAGACTTGAAAAACACCAATTATTTCCTGATTAAAGTTTTTAATCGGCATACAAAGCATATTTTTGGTTCTATATCCGGTTTCTTTATCAACAGCCGCATTAAAACGTTTATCACTGTAAGCATCTTTTATATTGATTGTTTCTCCTGTTTTTAAAACATGACCGGCAAGTCCTTTATTAGCAGGGATTCTTAACTCTTTTATGTCCAAACCTGTTGCGACTTTTGAATACAATTCGTCAGTTTCTTTATCATAAACATAAACAGTACATCTATCAGCATTTAATGCTGTTTTGGTTTCTTCTGCGATTGTTCTTATTAGTAAGTCAATATTTTTTTCTGCAGCTACTGCTTGACCAATCTTAACTAAAGCAATTAAAGGATCTTTTGTTTGACCGCCATGATTGGCTGTAAAATGGCTTATTGGCGGACATTTAAGCATTGAGTTTAACCGTTCAAAGAATTCTGTTTTTTGGTTTTTAATAGATAGTTTTCTTGCTTTATTATAGCTTATTGAATAAAGAGTTGCATTTTTTTCCGTAAAATTAACATAACCAAGAACCATTTCATGAAATATTTTAGTAATAGGCTCATTTGATTGATCAACAAGAAAAGATGCATCATTCATAAATTGGTAAAAATTGTTGTAATCATGTTTTAAAAAAGCACCCAAAGAAAGCAGACTAAAACAAATTGCTGTATCATCGTGATATATATCTTTGTGCTTTTCAATTATAGGTTTAACTTCTTCGTATTGTCCGTCCAATAATTCAGAAACGGATTCATAAACGAAATTTTCCAACGTCATTTCTTAAATCTCTCTATTCTTATCTATCATCATATAATAAAATTACAATTTTGGCAAAGAAAAAAGAGAATTCTACTACATTTCATGTATATTCTGTATACACAAACGAAAAACGAAATAATAAAGATTACTTGTATCAATTACACTTATAATAAATGGAAATAAAAAAAACCACTCGGTGTGTGTGATTCGAGTGGGTTTGTTTTCTGCATCCTAATGGTCTTTTTTAGTGTTTATTATCTAGGAGTTT
>CADBTL010000143.1 GCA_902797575.1 uncultured bacterium | reverse complement strand
ACTTTTTTTACATCCGAATACGTATTCAATCGGATCTTCTATTGTTACAATGTGTTTTGATGAAGTCATATTAATCTGGTTAATAAGAGATGCTATCGTTGTTGACTTTCCGCTTCCGGTAGGACCGGTCACAAGAATAATACCGTTCGGCTGTTCAACTATCGAATATAATATATCCGGTAATGATAACTCTTTAAGTTCCGGTATATCGTATGAAATATTTCTTATAACAAGTCCCGGTTGCCCTAATTGTCTGTTATAATTCACACGAAACCTTGAACTTCCTTTTATTTCAAACATAAAATCTAAATCAGTTAATGTTAAAATTTTGTCTCTAATAGCAGTTGGTGCAATTTCTAATATTGCATCATCGACATCTAATTTTGATAAAGGTTCCATTTTCGTTTTAATTATAAAACCATTTTTTCTTATAAAAGGTGCATGTCCTACAACCAAATGTTCATCGGAAGCTCCGGTCGCTACAGCACTTTTTAAAAATTCTATAATATTAAACGGTTCTGCCATGTAAATCTCTCCTCCAACCTATATAATATACTAACATCAGATTGTATTTTTTACAATTATATAAACGTAAAAATTAATTTATTAAGGTTTAAGCGCATATTCCATATCAATAGGGGTTAATTTTATCTCTTTTACACATTTTTTATTACATGGAACAATCAATGTAATATTTTCTGAATCAGATTTTTTATCTTTTTTCATAACTTCTATTAGTTTGTCAGGGTTAAAAGTCATTTTAAGAGGAGAAAATCCGTATTTTGTTAATAATTCTTGCGATAATTTATAATAAGAATAAGTTATATATTCATGTTTATATGCCCATTCCAAAACAAAAAATATACCATAAACCACTGCTTGACCGTGAGTAAACTTATTATATTTTGTAACTGTTTCAAGCGCATGACCGAGAGTATGACCAAGGTTAAGAATTTTTCTCAGCCCTGCTTCTTTTTCATCCTTACTGACTACAGATGCTTTTAAATTCAAACAATATTCTATTACTCTTATTAAAGTTAAAGGCTCTTTATTCAAAAGTTTGTCACAGCACAGAGTTAAATACTCAAATAAGAAAAATTGTGAATCATAACCGCAATTTTCTTCTATAAACGCATACTTAAGAACTTCTCCAAGTCCTGACATAAATTGTTTGTTATCCAAAGTTTTTAAGAAGTTAATATTTATAAAAACTTTTTTAGGCTGATAGAATGTTCCAATAATATTTTTTGAAAAATCCAAATCTATTGCGGTTTTTCCGCCGACAGAAGAATCTACTGCAGCGAGAAGAGTTGTCGGGATTTGAATAAAATCTATACCGCGCATATATGTAGATGCAGCAAAGCCTGCTATATCTCCTACAACTCCGCCGCCAACGGCTATTATGACATCTTGCCTTGTTAAGCCCAATTCAAAAGCTCTATGCATAATTTTTAAGTAATTTTTATAATTTTTTTCTCTCTCTCCGTCCGGAAGAATAAAAATTTCTTCATCAGAAAAATTTAAATCTTGAGAGTACAATTTATAAACTTTTTTGGACATTACAACCAAACGCTTTTGAGTACGAGTATATTCGTATATTTCTTTATTAAGTTCTTCAAAACTTGAATCAGAAATATCAATCATATATTCATTTGTATCGTCAATTTTAACTTTTAGTGTTTGTCTCATTTATAATAAACCTTGCTATTTCTTCTTCACTCATATCAGTTGTATCGATTGTATAATGAGCTTTTAAATAGTTTTCCTCTCTTTTTTTTAAAAGTGATTCTAATATTTGTTTTGGATTTTCATTTTGTAAAAGAGGTCTAGTTTTATCACTCGATATTCTATAATATAATATATCAAGTTCAGATTTCAAATAAAATACTTTACCAAACTTTAAAAGTGTTGCACGTGTGTTTGGATTTTCAAATGCGCCACCGCCTACGGATATTATTTTCTTAGAACCGTTACATAGCATTTGTATTGTATCATGCTCTAATTTTCGAAAATAATCCTCTGAAAATTTTTTAAAAATTTCAGATATTGTAATTCCTTGAGTCCGTTCAATAATAGAATCTGTATCATACAAAGTATAATCGTTCAACTTTTCCGATAACAATTTCCCTATTGTCGTTTTACCGCTTGCAGGCATTCCTACAAGTACAATATTTGTCATTACTTATCTCCAAACTAATAATTCAGTCGCTCGGCATATTTTTTTATTTCAGTATAATTATCGCCGCCGATTTTTTCCAACAATGCATCTGCTAATACTATAGCAATTCTTGCTTCTGCAACGACTGCACAAGCGGGAACCGCACAAGTATCAGAACGTTCAAAATGTGCACTGGCAGGCTTCATTTCATTAATATCTATAGTAGCCAATGCTTTTCTCATTGTCGGAATGGCTTTCATAGTTCCTTTTATAACAAGAGTTTCACCGTTTGTCATTCCTCCTTCTAGACCGCCTGCATTGTTTGTATTTCTATACACTGATTTATTTTTTATAAATAATTCATCATGCATTTGAGAGCCTTTTAGATAAGCCGCATCTACTCCTGCTCCTACTTCTACCGCTTTAACAGCAGGAATACTCATTACAGCTTGAGCAATTCTGCCATCTAATGCTCTGTCCCAATGCACGTAAGAACCAAGTCCTATAGGCAGATTTCCGAATATAACTTCAAACTTACCGCCTAATGTATCTCCAGCTTCCGCAGCTTCATCGATTGCATTCCTCATTCTGTCAGAAGTTAAATCATCTGCACACCTAACATCTGATTTTTCAGCTTTTTCTTTTATAAGCGTATATGTTTTCGGATAAAAATCCAACTTTACATTACCTATCTGCACTACATGAGAAAATCCTACAATTCCGAATTCTTTTAAAATTTGTTTCGCAACTGAGCCGACTGCAACTTCTATAGCAGTTTTTCTTGCACTTGAGCGTTCCAAAACATCACGTAAATCTGTTAAATTATACTTAACAGAACCTGCATAATCAGCATGTCCCGGTCTTACCGTTGTAAAAGATTTTTCTTCTATTTTTTTTATGGTTTCTTGTGCCGGATAATCATGATGTTCAGTATCCATAACATCCTGCCAATTTTCGTAGTCTTTATTTTTTATTTCCAAACAAATTGGCGCTCCGGTAGTCTTTCCAAACCGCACACCTGATTTAATCTCGACCTTATCTTGTTCTATTTTCATTCTTCCGCCGCGACCATAACCGACTTGACGACGAGCTAAATCTTCATTTATTACTGATGTCTTTATTCTAAAACCGGCAGGAACACCTTCAATTATTGCATTAAGGCATTTTCCGTGGCTTTCACCCGATGTTAAAAATCTAAATTTATTCATATGCAGTATTATATACCAAATGTTTATCAAATGTAAAAAAATAAATACAATAAAACTTATAACTCAGATTTATGTTAAAATTAGAATCATGAAATGCGGATTTGTAACAATATTAGGAAGACCAAATGTAGGGAAATCAACTCTGCTTAATCAAATTTTAGGGCAGAAAATTGTTATCACTACAGATAAAGCACAAACGACAAGAAAACGTATAAAGGGGATTTTTACTGATAAAAACGGACAGATTGTTTTTGTAGATACTCCCGGAGTTCACAGACCTTTGAATAAACTAGGAGAATTCTTGCTTGATGAGGCAAAAATTGCAGTTCCTGATGCAGATTTGGTTTTATTTCTTGTTGACGGTTCCGAACCTGCCGGAAAAGGTGATAAATGGATAGCAGAAAATTTGCTTAAGGATAAAAATATCCCGATAATACTTGTTATGAACAAACTTGATAAAATTAAAAATCCTGTTAAAGTTGAAGAAAATATGGCAAGTTATAAATTACTGTTTAAGGATAATATACCTATTGTCAAGATATCAGCAAAAACGGGAAGAAATAAAGATACGTTACTCTCAAATATATTTAAGAAATTACCAAAAGGTGAGTTATTATATCCGGAAGACGTGGTAACTGAGGAAAGTATGCGTTCTGTTGCGGAAGAAATTATAAGAGAAAAAATACTTATAAATACATCGGATGAAATACCACATTCTGTTGCAATAAAGGTTGACAGATACGAAGAATCAGAAAATATTGACAGAATTTATGCAACCGTTTTTTGTGAACAGAAAAGCCAAAAAGGCATTTTAATAGGAAAAGGCGGCAATCTTCTTAAAAAAATAGGCACAGAAGCAAGAGAAGAACTTGAAAAAATTGTTGATAAAAAAGTATTTTTAGGTATTGAAGTAAAAGTCGAAAAAGACTGGAGAAAAAAAGAAAAAATACTGAAAAATTTTGGATACACGACAGAAAAAACTTAAAGTCATAAAGATTATTGACGGCAGGTAATTTTATCTGTAAACTTTAATAAGAGATGTTTTTAAGGGGAGTTTATATATGGAAGAACTAAAAAAATTTAACACAGCAAAATTTCTAAGCTTCGCATTAGGATTTTTCGGATTGCAGTTTGCTTGGCAGATGAGAATAATTCTTTCCGGTCCTGTAACTGAAAATCTTGGAGCATCTCCGTTTATATTCGGGCTAATTTGGCTTGCCGGACCTTTTACAGGCATGGTTGTTCAGCCGCTTATCGGTGCTTTATCTGATAAGACAACATCAAGATTCGGCAGAAGAAGACCATATTTATTAGGCGGTGCATTACTATCCGCCCTTGCACTTTGGGCTTTACCCAATTCAGAACTGATAACAAATACCGTTGGTTCTGCGTTTAATATACTTGTTCATCCGCTTGCGGCATTATGCTTTGCTGCAGTTATGATATGGATATTGGATGCTTGCGTTAATATTGCTCAGGGACCTTATAGAGCATTAATTCCTGATGTTGTTCCGCAAGAACAGCACTCAGTTGCTAATTCATACATAAGTTTAGCTATTGGCTTAGGTTCAGTCGTTGCAGCAGGTACAGCACCATTTTTAAAATGGGCATTTAATTACCAAATGCCCATAAATGCACAATTTATCATGGCTGCTTTAGCATTTACGCTTGGTATGACTTGGACTTGCATAACTATAAAAGAAAAAAAATACGAACCTAAAGAAGAAGATAAAAAAGAGAATTTTAATTTCATACAATCGCTGAAAGAATTTTTTGCACTTTCACCGGAAGTAGGTAAAATTTGTTGGATGCAGTTCTTTACTTGGATTGGGAACATGTGCATGATGATTTATTTTACTCAATATGCAGTACATACGGTGTTTGGAGTACCTGATCTTTCTGCCGTTAGTGAAGCAGTAAAATCATCATACGATCACGCATTACTTGCAGGAACAAATTTTTCTTCAATATGCTTTGCAATATTTAATTTAGTTTGCTTTGTGGTTGCAATTCCAATTGGAGTATTATCCGTAAAATACGGGAATAAAAAAGTTCATATTATATCAATGCTATCTATGTCTTTGGCATTTATCGGAATGGCATTTTGCCACGAACCTAAATTTGTTGCTGTTTTAATGGGATTATCAGGTATTGGATGGGCAAGTATCTGCGCTCTGCCTTTTGCAATGCTTTCTCAATACATTAAACCTGGTACTGAAGGCTCTGTGATGGGTATATTTAACATATTTATTGCAGGACCGCAAGTTTTTGTATGTACACTCGTTTCGTGGTTTATTAATAAATGTTCATTCGATGTTTTTGACGGTGTAAATTATCACTGGGAATACACATTTATTATAGGTGCTATTTGTTTAATCACTGCATCACTAATCGCTGCTTATGTTAAAGACAAAACTGAAAACGCAGCATAAAAACATAAAGATAGAATTTGCAGATAAATTGATGAGGGGGAGAATTATTCTACTTCTCCCATTGGGGAGAAGATACAGATGCAAACAAACTTGTTTGTTTTGCATCTGTTGATGAGGGGATTATTTGTTTTATTCAACCCCTCACTGCATTTCTACATTTCTAGCCTTGACAGCTACAAATTTGAATTGCTCCTCTCCTATTTGTAGAGGTAAATACTATTTAACCCAATGAGAAAAAATATCAAAAGAACAAATGATGGAGAACTGTTTTGATCACTTACCTCTCTATGCTGTTATATTTTTTACTATCATTTAGCTGCAACATCTACTCTCACACCAATAGAAGTGTAAAATACTTAACTGCAAAAATTTTAGCATATTAATTATTTAGTCAAACTTTTTTATAATTATATGTTTTTATTATTAAATTTTTTGTCTACCAAATTTTGTATTATTACATAAAATGCTGGAGTTAAGACAGTACCCAGTGTAGCAGCAACTATCATACCTCCGATTACGGTTGAACCGACAGAAATACGGCTATTTGCACCTGCGCCTGACGCAAACAGAAGCGGTAATATACCTAAGATAAATGCAGCCTCAGTCATCATAATAGCTCTAAATCTTAAAAGCGATGCTTTAATCGCAGCATCTTGAATATTTAAACCATGCGCTTCATGTTCTTCTTTGGCAAATTCTACAATCAAAATAGATTGTTTTGCCGCAAGACCGATCAATGTAATTAAACCGACTTGAGAATATAAATCAAGCGCCTGTCCCATCATCAATTGGAATATCAATGCACCCACTATCGCTACCGGAGATATCAAAAGTACTGCAACAGGTATCATCCAGCTTTCGTATAACGCAACTAAGAAAAGATATACAAACAACAATGCAAAACCTACAACCAAACCTGTTTGCCCTGATGACTCCAATTCTTGTAAAGATGTTCCTGACCAAGCAAAGGTATAATCGTGAGGCAAATTTTTCTTTGACAATTTAACCATAGCGTTCATCGCATCACCAGATGATCTTCCGCTTGCCGGAGAACCTTGAATTTGGGCTGAACGGAATTGATTAAATCTGGTAATAGATACCGCACCAACTGTTTGTTTTGGTGTAATCATTGTCATGATTGGAACAGGCTGACCTTTTGTATTTATAACAAATATTTTTTGCAGGTCCTCTATTTTATTTCTATAATCACCCTCTGCTTGCATAAATACTTTAAATACTCTGCCGAGTTTATTAAAGTCATTTACATATGAGTAAGATAATGTTGATGCAAGTGTGTTGTGGAGTTCTGATATATCAACCTTTTGAGCAAGAGCTTTTTCATAATCAATATCAAGCTGATACTGCGGAACATTAGCTTGGAACTGAGTATAAACATTTTGCAATGCCGGATCTTCATTAGCTTTTGCAATAAACTCATTTGCAAAAGCAGCCAGATCTTGAACTGTTGCATTACCTGTAGACATTAGCTGATATTCAAAACCGCCTGCCATACCTAAACCGTCAATTGCCGGTGGTGAAAGTGTAAATATTGATGCTTCATTTATATCTGCAGTACGATTATATATCTCATTTAAAATACCGTTATGAGAAAGATCAGTTTGTCTGCCTTGAAGCTTACGAACAATCCAATCTATTGGTCCAACCTTTCTTTCACCCCATTCTTTTAGCTGTATAACAATTGTTGCTTGGTTAGAAGGTCCGAATCCGCCAAAAGCAATAACCCTATCTTTATCAACACCTTCTATATTTTCTACTGCTTTTATAAATTTTACACATACATCTTCTGTTCTGTTTAATGACGCTCCATCAGGAAGAGTTACTACAGATATTAACATTCCCTGATCTTCATCCGGAATAAATCCCGTAGGAATAATTTTAAACAAACCTAACATTAAAAGAACTATAGCAATATATGTAATTATAGTTAACTTTTGGTCAAAAACAAACTTTTTAACAAGTTCTATATAATAGTTAGTCAATTTATCAAATTTTTCATTAAAAATAGCTAATCCTTTATTTATATATTCCTGCGCAATTTTTAACCAACTGAGTTTATCGATTTCTTTGTTTTGAGCCGGTTTTAATATAATTGAACACATTGCAGGTGAAAGTGATAATGCACAAACGGCAGAAAAAGCAATTGATACAGCAATACAAACGGCAAATTGTTTATACATAGTACCTGATAAACCGCTCATAAAACACATCGGTACAAATACTGCCATAAGAACAGCTGCCATTGCAACAAGAGAACCGCCGACTTCACCCATTGTAATTTGTGTTGCCTCTAATGCCGATTTTCCGTCTTCAATATGTCGTTTTACATTTTCAATTACTACAATAGCATCATCGACTACAACTGCTACTGCAAGAACCAAAGCAAATAATGTCAATAAGTTCAAAGACATACCCAATGCTTTTAAAGCAATAAAAGTACCAATCAATGATACCGGAATTGTTACACAAGGAATCAGAGTTGCCTTAAAGTCACCTAAAAATACAAATATAATTAAAATAACAATTAAAGAAGTCAAAAGTATTGTAAACTCAACTTCATCCATTGATTCATTAATAAATGTTGAACTATCCATCATTATATCAAGCTTCAATGAATCTGGAAGCGTTTGAGAAAGTTCGTCTATTGTTTTATAGATATTATTACAAATCTCAACAGTATTTGCCCCCGGAAGCGGCATTACCTGAATTAAAGCTGCCGGTTTTCCATCAACTATACCAAACATAGAATAAGATTTTGCTCCAAGTTCTACCCTTGATAATTCTTTAAGTCTTAATTTAGAGCCGTCAGAATTAGAACGAATTATAATATTCCCAAATTGTTCTGGGGTTTGAAGTCTCCCTTTTGTTAGAAGAGAAAGTTTCAAACTCGGATTTGCATCAGTCGGTTTATCACCCAAAGCACCGGTTGAAATTTGTGCATTTTGGTTTCTGATTGCATTTTGAATTTCCGCAATAGTAACTTTATAACTCGCCAGTTTCGCAGGATCTAGCCATATTCTCATGCTATAGTCATCAGCACCAAATACGTTTACCGAACCTACACCATTGATTCTTTTTATTGCATCTTTTACGTAAATATTTGCATAGTTTGTTAAATCCAACTGATTCCAAGATTCATTTTCCGAAGCCAGATTTAAGATGATTGCACCGGCACCGCCAACTTTATTTTCTGCTGTTAACCCTTGTTGCATAACCTCTTGCGGCAAAAGAGCCTGCACTTGTTGGAGTTTATTTTGAACATTCATAAGGTTAACATCATTATCCGTACCGGTTTTAAAATAGATATTTAAATTATAAGCCCCGTCATAACTTGTTGAAGACATATAAATCATATTTTGAACACCGTTGAGCTGGGATTCTAAAAGCGAGGCAATAGAAGATTCAATAACGGCTGCACTTGCTCCCGGATAATATGCTGATATTGTTACCTGCGGTGGTGTTATATTAGGATATTTTTCCTGCTGTAACCCAAACAGTGAAAGTAAACCTAAAATTACTATAATAGCTGAAATTACAACTGCAAATCTCGGTTTTTTAATGAAAAAATATAAATCTTCTTTATTTATCGCCATTCTCGTTTTTCCTTTTAATTTTATATAGTTGCACATACCCATATACTAGTTGTGCAAGTATGCCCAATCTACCAATCCACACAATATCACATATCTCAAAGTAGAATACAGGGTACAGCTTTTACACCACAACCATTATTTTTTCTTTTCTGCTTTATTTTCCGGTGTGTACTGTTTTGTTTTTACCTTTTGACCGGATTTATAGATATCTTGAATACCCTTCATTACAACAACGTCATCATAATCAAGTCCCTTTTCGACAATCCAGTTATTTTCGTAGTTTTCATTTACTACAATATCTTTTTTTACAGCTTTTCCGTCTTTTACTACCCAAACATAATACCCTGTTCCAACATCAGTTTTTGTAGCAGATTGAGGAATTAGCATAACCTTATAAGGTTGATTAACTCTAATTGTCACATTAACATAATCTCCCGGAACTAATAATTCATCAGGGTTTTCAAAAACAGCTCTCATTGTAACAGTACCGGTATTTTCATCAACTTTATTGTCTACAAACTCAATTTTTCCTTCTTTTTCATAAGTTGAACCATCTGAAAGACCTAAAAGAATTGATACATTTGCATCTGTTGCCGGAGCATCTGTGTTTTTTTCTTTTTCTTTAAAATATTTTTTAAGCTCAATAAAGTCACTACTTTTCATCGGAAAAGTAACTTTCATTGGGTTAGTAGTATAAATTTGAGCAATCACACCTGTTGAAGGTGTAACATAGTTTCCGACAGAAACAATAGACTTACCGATTCTGCCATCCATTGGAGATGTTATATTAGTATAGCTGAGATTTAGGTTTGCTTTATGAAAATCTGATAAAGCACCGTCTAATGATGCTCTGTTTTTATTCCTTTGAGTAAGAGCGTTATCATAATATTCTCTACTGACCAAATCCTCTTTTAAAAGCTGTTCAGCTCTTTGTAAATCAACTTCTGAATTTTTATAAACAGCAGAATTCTCATTCACTCTGGCACGTGCGGTTTGTGCTGCAAGTGCATATTCATCAGGTTCTATTAAAAATAATTTTTGACCTTTTTTTACCCTATCACCTTCTTGAAAATATCTGTCCTGAAGCCAACCGCTTACACGAGCAATTATATCAACAGATTTTTGTGCTTCTATGCGGCCTGTTGTACTATATGTAGGATTAATTTCCTTTGCTATAGGCTGAGCGACTTCTACAGTTTTTGGCTGCTGCATCATATATGCCATAATAGCACCGGTAATTAATGTTTTACCTTGATTCCAAATAATAGGTACCAATACTACTGCTAAACAAATAGCAATAACTTTTGTTTGTTTCGATTTCCAATCTATATTCATACTCTTCCTCATATAAACTACCTAGGAATAGCTTAACATAAAATACAATTTTTTTATATACAAAATTAAATATTTTCATGATAAAGTAAAAATATTATGAGAGAATTTATACTAAAAAACGGAATTAAAGCTTGTATTAAGCAAAATAAAAACACACCGAGAGTTGCTTTAACTCTTAACATTTCAATTGATGAACCTGAAAGACATGCAGGTGAGTATTCAGTTATGAACAGGCTTCTTTTGAAGGGCACAAAGACACATTCTTCGGAGGAATTAGCTGCAATACTGGATGAAAATGCTATTGAGCTTAGTACTGAGATGAAGTCGGATTACTTGAGAATCAGATTTACCTGTTTGAATGAAGATTTTGAAAAAGCAATTGCACTAATGAGCGATATTATACTAAATTCGACGTTTGAAGAATTCAATAAAGAAGTAGCTAAGCTAAAAGGAGAATTAACTGCAGAATTGGATTCAGCAAAAGTTAAAGTATCGGATTTATTTACAAGAACAATATATAAAGACCATTTTTACGGTCACAGTTACACGAAAATATTAGAGGAAGTCGACAACATTACAAAAGATGATGTAGTTAGTGCTTATGAAAATATATTAAAACATGGAAGGAAATCAGTTGCTTTAGTTGGTGATATTGAAGAAAACGGATTATTGGAGAAATATATAGGACTTCTTCCGAATGCAACTGAAAACGTTTCTAACATTCCTGAACACAAATTAACAAGCAAAGAATATGCTGAATTAATAAAGGAAGATGCTAATCAGGCGCAGATTCTTCAAGGATGGCAGGCTGCGACTATTAATGACCGAGAATATCCAATGCTAATGCTCTTGAATATAATTCTTGGAGCAAGCGGTTTAAGTTCAAGATTATTTCTAGAATTGAGAGAGAAAAAAGGACTTGCTTATACAGTAAGAACATCTTATGAAACGCATTTAAAATCTGCTGTATTTAGTATTTATATAGGAACGGAGCCTAATAATATACAAACTTCTATTGACGGTTTTAAAGAAGAAATTGATAAAATTAAAAATATTCCTGTTAGCGAAGAAGAATTGCATAACGCTAAAAACAATTTAATCGGTAAGCAGCAATTTTTATCTGAAACAAACGCTCAACAAGCCAATATAATGGCTTACTATTCAATTATGGGAAAACCTTTTAACTATAGAGAAGCAGTTATTGAACAGATTAAAAACGTAACATCAGAAGATTTACTGGCATGTGCGAATAAATATTTTAATGATAATTACGTCTTAGCTGTAATAAGACCGTAGAAGTAATGTTGAGGATGCAGAATGATAAACGTAGTTGGCAACAATAAATCATCTGTATTAGTGATAGGCTGCGTACATGGTGATGAACCACAAGGTAAGTATCTAATTGAAGAATATTTAAACACAATTCATAAGTCTAATTTACTTTTTATTCCTTGCTTAAACGAATATGGATATAAAAATAATATACGCACAAATGCGAACGGTGTTGATATAAATAGAAATTTTCCGACCAAAAATTGGATTTTATCTAAAAAGGATAACTTTTTTGGCGGAGAGTCTCCTGCCAGTGAAGAAGAAACAAAATTCATAATTAACCTTGTAGAAAAAATTAAACCTAAATTAATACTTACACTTCATGCACCATATAAAGTAGTTAATTATGACGGTGATGCAAAAGAAATTTCACAAAAAATTTCAGAAATAATCGGATACCCAATTGAAGAATCTATTGGTTATCCCACACCGGGCAGTTTTGGAACATGGGCAGGAATCGAAAAAAACATTCCTATTATTACTCTTGAATTGGATGAAGAGTGTGATATCAAAGAATTAAAGGAGCCTGTTTTTAGAATATTTAGAATGTTGGAAAATTATTAAGGAATAAGTATGGAAAATATAAAACAAATTGTCAGCGAATGCAATTTAAAACATATAGCGATTATAATGGACGGTAATCGAAGATGGGCAAAAGAAAGAAATCTGCCGTCAGCAGTTGGACATAAAAAGGGTGTTGATGCACTTAAATCAACAATGAGAGCATTTGATGATTTCGGAATAAAATATCTAACGGTTTATGCATTTTCTACAGAGAATTGGAACCGAAAACCGGAAGAAGTTAATTTTTTAATGGATTTACTCGGGCAAACATTGAAAAATGAATTAAAAGAAATGCATGAAAATAATGTTGTTATAAGTTTTATTGGTGACATTACAAAATTAAGCGATAAACTGCAGAGTATTTTAAAAAATGCAGTAGAAACAACAAAAAATAACACCGGAGTAAATCTGCAAATCGCTTTTAACTACGGTTCCAGAGATGAGATTGTACATGCAGTTAACAACATAATAAAAGAAGGTATAACAAACATAACAGAAGAAACTATTTCAAAACATCTTTACACAAAGGACATACCCGATCCTGATTTACTTATAAGAACAGGTGGTGAAATGAGAATCTCAAACTATTTATTATGGCAGATTGCCTATTCAGAATTTATAGTTATACCAGAGTTTTGGCCGGAATTTAATAAAGAAAAACTGGCTGAATGCATAAAAGAATACAAAAACAGAAACAGAAGGTTCGGAAAATAAGATAATATATACGTTTTCAATATTTACAAACTTTACGTTCATGTTAAAATGAAGAAAATGAAAAGGAATATTATGACATTTTTTAGCGCAAAACATCATAATTCACATCATCTTTTCCCGGAAGGGCTTAGAGTTTTGCGTTATCTTCTCTAAAAACTCTTTTAATCGGCTCATTCCGGGATGTTAGAGAGAAGTGAGTACGATGAAAAGGAGAATTTTTAAATGTCATTAGTTAATATAATATCAGCAGTAGGAAACAATAGGGGAATAGCTCCTCTGTTTGT
>CADBTL010000142.1 GCA_902797575.1 uncultured bacterium | reverse complement strand
ATCACGGACTTTTCTAATTGTATTATAATCAGGTTGTCTGCCTTTTGGTCCGAAGTTTACATGAAAATCATATAAAATAAAAACTGAGTCTTTATCATATTTTCTGATAAATTCTAATGCTTTGCAGGGGCAAGTTGTATCGGCAACTCCTTTTTGTGTATTATCGTTAAAAAGCCCATTTGTCTGAGTCCAAGTAAAAACTTCTCTCGGATATTTAACCTGTTTTTCATCAGTCACAACAGATTTTATATATTTTGTAACTCTGTCTTCTTCAAATGTTGTTATATAAATCATCGGAAAACGAGCTCTGATAAGGTTTGCTAATTTGTATGTACTCATATACTTCTCCAAATTTTAAAATACTTTTAAATTTTATATTATTTATACTATTTAAAAATCAGCTATTTATTGTATTATCTCAATACATTCAATTGCAATTTATTTTGTATCTCATCAAAGTTACCCATTCCGTTCATAAATATCTGTCCGTTTTTTGAGATGTTTACTTCTACTTTGTTTTTATATTTGGTAAAAATCTCTTCATTATACCTGTCCGTCAGAAAATGATATCTTTGATTGGATGAACCGCACCATGGGCGTGAATAATCCGTAAGTTCTTGTATAAACTCACCATCTATTAATAAATCCGTATTATCTAATAGTTTTTTATTGATAGGATTTTTCCCTAATTCTTCTAAAGTTCCCCCTGTAAAACAAACAATACTTAGCCCTTCTTTTTTTACATCCTCTGCAATAATTCCAAGTGCTTCAGCTTGTTCAAAAGGTTCACCGCCGAGAAAGGTTACTCCCTCTATCTTATCTTTTTGCGTATGAATGTCCTCAATAATATCTTCTACATCATACAACTCGCCGCCACTATGCGACCAAGTGTGAACAGCCTGACAACCTTTGCAATGTCTGGAACATCCTTGAACCCATATACAGTACCTGTTACCTGGACCTTCTACCTTAGTATTTTTGATAATATTAAATACACGTAATTTCATAACAATATTATATACAGATTTTGATTTTTTTTTAATAATAATTATAATATAGTTATGAAGAGACTGATAATTCTACTATTAATACTTTCTTTTTCACTTCCTGCGAACGCATTTTTCTGGAATAAAAAAGATAAAAATATAGAAAAAGAGCTAGAAGGAAAAGGTTACGCAGGTCAACTTCCTCAAATTGATAATAAAATTGAAAAACCTAAAATTGAAGTTGCTGAGCCTATATTTGAGCCGCAAGGTAATTTCGATTCACCTGAAGATATTAAACCGGCACCTTCAAATAATCCTTCGTTTATAGATATTATTCAAAAAAAAGATAATACCAGCCCGTTTGTAAATGATGCGAATAACTTAATTCAAATGCTAGAAAAGCTATATGACAGTATTGATAACAAAGAAAGCGTACAATTATTTGTTTCTAAAGGAACCGTTTTAACGTCAAATGTAGACTATATGATAAATAAGTATCAAGGAAAGCCTGAAAGTTACTATGAATCATTTAAAAAACTTATTGAAGTAAATAAATATACAAAAACTATAATGACATTAAGAAAAGAAGCTGCACAATATCAACGATTTATGGCTTATACTGAAAGCGGTTCAATATATAATCCAACAAATATAGAACAACAACTGGATTATTTAAAAGAAGAGATTAATGCCGCTATATTGTTACTAAAAGAGGATATTTAGCATAAATGCAATATCGGAGGATTTTTTATTTCATAGAAAATTTTTCCGTTTTGTATAAATTCATCAGGATTTGAACTTACAAAAAATTCTTCTTTTCCGTTTGTTTTTGATAAATTCAGTAACTTTCGTTTCTCTAAATCAGATTTTATAAAATCAACGAATATTTTAGCGGGGTCTATAAACAATTCTTTTGATGCGTATTTAGTTAATTCATCTAATAAATACGGATAATGTGTGCATCCGAGTATTATTTTATCAGGATGAAATTTCATCATCTCTTCAACTTCACTTTTTATATTTTTAATATCTTCTTCAATATTTTTAGTAGTTTTTTCAACTATACTTACCCAATTTTTACTGGCAATTTCTTTTACTAGTACATTAGGATTACATTTTTTTAATTCTATTGTATATTTGCCTGATTTTACAGTTGCCTCAGTTGCAAATACTCCAACCTTACTTGTTCTGCTATCAATAACACCCTTTGCGCAAGACTGTATTATTGGATAAATAGGAAAGTTAAACATATCTTTAACAGTGTCGTATGCTTGAGCTGATGACGTGTTACAAGCAATTACAACCGCTTTCACATTTCTTGACATCATAAATTTTAAAATATTTCTTGCATAACTTACTAATTCATCTTTTGACTTATTCCCGTACGGTAAGTGAATGGTATCGCCATAATATAATATATTTTCAAAAGGTAATACTTTGCGGAATCGTGCCAAAACTGAGAGTCCGCCAACTCCTGAATCAAAAAAACCTATAGGTGATGTTTTATTGTCTTTAATATTCATTATTTTTTATTCTTTAAATATTCTATTATACCATCAACAATAGCTTTTGCTGTTGTTTGTTTTCTTTTATCTGTTATTAATTCGGCTCTTTCATTTTCATTAGATAGGAAACCTGTTTCAACTAACACAGCAGGAACCTCTGTATGATTTATGACATAAAACTTAGATTTTAAAACTCCCCTGTTTTTTGTATCTACATTCTTAATTAAGTGCTTTTGAATAATTTCTGCCAAATCTTTACTTTCTTCATGATAATAATGAGTTTCTATACCATACGGATCTTTAGCAACAGCAGAGTTAACGTGAATGCTGACAAAGAGTTCCGGATTTTCATTTTCTGTAAAATCACATCTTTCCTGCAAATCTAAATATGTATCATCTGTTCTTGTCATTGCAACAATATAACCTTTTGATTTTAGAATTGAAGCAACACGTTGAGTCATATCGAGTGTTATATCTTTTTCATTAATTCCTTCACGAATGGCTCCATAATCTGTACCGCCATGTCCCGGATCCAAAACTACTTTATTTTTAATTGGATTTCGTTTGGGCTTTTCAGGAACTTCTTTTATAACAGGTTCACTATTTTTCATTTCATTTTTAGATGTAATCCGCAACCTTAAAGCCTTACCGTCAATTCCTTCTGCAATTTGAATCACATCATCTTTATTTATTTTTAGTTCAGACTTTACACCAATTTGTGGTAATAATGATAATGTTAGAGATTTGTATGATGATCCTTTTAAGGATTTAATTAAGTCAGGCTCATTGTAACTTTTTACATTAAACATATATACAATAAGCTTATTTTCATTTCTTATAATCGAATGTACGACAGGACTTGTAAAAGAAAGAATTAACTCAGATGTTTTACTGTTAATTTTTTGTGTGTATGCTTTTTGAATATTTGCAACAGAGCTTACAAGAGAAGTATGATTTAGCTTATCCGAATTAATTAAAAATAAAGATTGAGCATCAGCAGAATAAATTGGCAAATATTTATTAGGTGAATCTGTAGTAATAACTATCCGCGCTTTATTGTATTCGAATTGTCCTATTTTGGCAGTATCTTTACAACTTCCGTTAGGACATAAATTTAATTCTTTATTTCTAATTCTTCTGTCTACATAAGAATTAGGAAGATCAATAACAATACGCTTAGGAGAATCTAATGTAAATATTCTGTCAACGGTTATTTGACCGAGACCGCTTACAAGTAATCCTCCATTTTTTAAACAGTAACCGTTTATAAAATATTTTGTTCTCAATTTTAAATCAGAAGAAATATCAATTGATACAACAGAATCATAGGTTTTACCATCTGAATTATTTAGAGTAGAGCCTGCAAATGCCTTATATATATCATTCATTACGGCGGCATTATTTTTATCTTCCGTTTGAACTTTCGGCTGAACTTTTACCTTCTGAACGACTTGTGAATTAGCAGTTATACCTGAATAATATGTTTCAGGCTTTTCATCGTATACATTATTAAAATAATCATTTGATAACTTTATATCATTTGATTTTACAATGATATTACCATTAACATTCATAATTTTAATCTTAGATGTATCAACACCTTCTTCAAATGTAATTACAACACGCACAACATCCGGTGAAGTCGAAAATTGAGCTAGACGAAGTTCTTTAATTTTACTTTTTTCAAAAACAAATTGTTGTTTGGGACCAATAAGAACGGAATTATTTATATCAAAATATATTCGATTTGGATTATCTAATTTTATATATTTTATTTGAGAATTTTCAGTATTATTCCCATCAACTTGTACAAACACTATTGAAGATGAATTATCATAGTACATAGAAGAGACTTTTGCCGGTTCGGCAGAAACGGAAAGCGATAAAAACATGAATAAATGCATAAAAAAAATAAAAAATATATTTTTCAAACATTTTTTTATACACATAATTCTCCGCCTACCCAAATCTTAATTAAATTATAGCTAACATAATAACAAATGTAAAGGAATAATTTACTGAAATTATTATTTTACAATGATTATAGGTAAGGCAGATAATTATTAATCGCATCTGCGCATTAAATCCGAAAGTTTTATATCTTTTTGCTTTAGAGATGGTACAGGTTTTTCCTGATGAACATGCTGTGTCTTAAATTGCGACAGACCAACCATTTGTGGTTCTTTTTCAAAAACAAATATTTTATGCATTATCGTTTCAATTATACTCATTTTAGCCTCCAATAAATTCACAGATAATTATTATCTATAATTAAAATTTTATTTATTCTCTTTTTCATTATACATTATGTTAATATTATTAGTAGTAACAATTTTTCACGTAATAAAAAGTAAAATTTTATGAGAGATACTAATTCAGATTTAGAATATGCATACAATTTAAACTGCAGTGATTTAAATCAAGAAGATTTTTTAAACATGCTTCAGAATGGTAATGTAGCAGAAAAACAGATAGCTGCACTTAAAATAGAAAACGTGACATCCAAAGACGAGGCAATAATATTATTAAATAATCTTACAGGTTGTGATGGAAAAATAAGAGAAGCGGTAGCTTTTAAAATAAATGAACTATTGTTATACAAGGAAAATATAAAACATATTTTTGCGGAAGTTTCAGCGGAAAAGTTTGCTCAGGCTACAATAGATATTAATGCAAATATTTGCCGACTAATACTCGAAAGTGCGGAATTGTTGCGTGATTATCCCGGTTTTTCTGAACAATATACATCTTTGATTATTAAATATACAAATTCTGCACTTTCAGAACTTGATAAATTTATCTTTAGAGACAAAAAATATGTTATTAATAAACAGTTATTTAAGCTATATTGGTGTCTAGAAGCTCTATATTATTTTTGTGATTATACTGATGTACAAGTATTAAAAAGTATTCTTACAAAATCTGTACGACAATCAGAATATACAATAAGAGAAAAAGTTGCACAAATATGTAAAAAACACAGATTATTCCCTGATATTCAAAAAGAACTTAAAAATGATGAAAACTACTATGTTCGAAATGTTTTTAACAGCTAAAAAGCACCTTTAAGCGCATCCAAATGACCTTTTAACAAAAAGTCCGCAAATTTATTCGTATCAATTTGTGAAATTACGGCAGACATCATACCATCAGGTAGTTCACCAATCATTCCAACAAGAGTTTTCTTCTCCAGATTTATCATTGCCGGAATCATTTTCTTCTTTTTAACATTGTCTCTTAATATTTGAACATATGTTTCTGTACCAAATAAATTAAAGTACTTTGGATTTTCTTCTGTTATTTGATATACCAAACGTCTTTGAATATCCGGATTTAACTGCGAAATAAATTCTCTGTATTCTTTTTCCGGCATACTGTTTATATTATCAACGATACCTTCAGGGTTTTTTGTTTTATTAGCTGATTGTCCTGTAACACCTTCAATAAATTTTTGCATAAACTCACTGGGAAGTTTTTTTAGTTGTTTTTCAATATCTTCCTTTTTTAAGTCTTTAGATTTAAAGAAATTTGCCAATTCTTCTTCCGGTATTAAATCAATAAGATCTTTTGGATCAAATATAGCCAGCATCATATTTACAACTTCTTCAACATCTACATAAAAAAGCATTTGAAGTAGTTTATCTTTTTCAAAGAAGTAAAGTCCCATTACTAAATCTTCCGGATCCAATAATGGCAATAGTTCATGTCTTTCTCTTGAATTCATATTTTTTATAATAGATAACTTATTTGTTACAGTTGTTAATTGAAAAATGCGAATTAATTGTGCAGCTGAAGTATAATTTTGCTGAGCATAGTCTATTGCGTGTGAATTACCTTGAGCAGCTTCAGCAGCGATTATCTCATCAATTGTCTTTGTTGAATACAAATTTGACATACGTGAAGATGAGATTCTTAATTTATCTGCAATAATTGACATATTTGAATCAATTGTAATAGACATATAACTCCTTATAAATTCTCTCTTATATATATAAAGTATATCTCATTCGAGAAATTGCTTATTTATTAAGAATTGTAACAATGAATTTAATATGATATAATTAAAATGTATGAAAAAATTTATAATATTATTAACATTATTAGCACTTTTTATTAATTGTGTCTATGCAGAAAATATTAAAAAGGTTTCTAAAGAATATAAAGTTGTTACAAATGACGGCTTTACTATAGTTTCTACATTAGAATATCCGAAAGTAAAGCAGAAAAAAGAATTTTATACTGTCGTTTTACTTCATTCATTAGGTTATTCTTCTGAATGGTGGGATACACTTCCTACCAAGCTTATAGAAAATGGTTATGCAGTTTTAGAGATTGACTTACGCGGGCATGGCAAGAGTATATATAACAGTAAGTTAAGCAAAGTATCATGGAAAAATCTTACACATAAGGCCTATTCAAAGTATCCTGATGATGTGATATCTGTTATAAAATATGTTCAAAGTGAAAATAAGCGAGTATTTTTTAACAAATGGGCAATTGTTGGTGCTGATATTGGAGCTGCTACCGCAATTCACGCAGCAAATATAATAGAAACTCCGCCACAAACAATTATTTTAATATCCCCGGTTATAAATGCAAAAGGAATTTACGTTCCTGTAAAACTGGCTGAACTTAATAATATTGATATATTATCAATAACAGGTACCAGTGATTTAGATGGTAATAACGCAAATGATTATTTAAAAAAATTCTCGCAATCTGCTTATATTGAATATTCTTCAGAAGCAAAGTCAACCGGCATGCTCTTATTTAAACACGATAAATCATTATCGAATATTATTTCATCATGGTTATCACAGTACTTAAAATAATGTATATTTTGTCTTTCTATATTAAGGTTATATAAATATTTCTAAGAAATTTAAATTTTTATATTATACTAAACTAGTTAGTTATACATAATGGAGAAAGATAATGACAAATACTGTTTTAGAGAAATGTTCAATACATCCGTCTGCAGTTATACATCCGTCTGCAGAAATCGCTGAAGGTGTAACAATAGGACCAAATGTAGTTATTGGCGAAGGTGTAAAAATCGGAAAAGATTCCAGAATAATTGCAAATGCCTATATAGAATATACAGAAATTGGAGAAAGATGCACTATATCTCCATTCTCAACTATTGGTTCAGAACCTCAAGACTTGGGTTACAAAGGTGAACCAACAAAAGTTGTAATTGGGGATGATACTATTATAAAAGAAAATGTTACTATTCACAGAGGAGCTGCTTGCGGAGATTTTACAACAAGAATAGGTAATAAATGTTTATTAATGGTTGGCTCACATGTTGCACATAATTGTGTTCTTTCAGATCAAGTTATTCTAGCTAATCTGGTAACATTAGGCGGTCATGTTCAAGTTGGTTTTGGAGCATTCGTTGGAGGCATGAGTGTATTCCATCAAAATATAAGAATTGGTGACATGGCTATAATTAGTGGTTTTTCAGCATCACGTCAAGATATTCTTCCATATTCAAAAGGAGAAGGCAGACCACCTGTTCCGAGAGGACTTAATGTTATTGCAATGAAACGCAGAGGCGTGCCTCAAGAAATAAGAACTGCAACAAACGAAGCTTTTAAATTATTAATATCAGAAGAACTTAACACTTCACAGGCTATTGAAAAAATTAAAGCTGAGATACCAATGAATGAATATATAGAAAAAATGATTGATTTTATAAAAACTTCGAAAAGAGGTGTATTGTTAAAATCTCATAAATCTGGTTATCAGTCGTTAGATAGTGAAGAATAATTATAAATTATTTACATACTCAAAAAGCGCTTAATATATTTTAAGCGCTTTTTCAGTTATTAAAATTTTATAAAATTAAATAAATATAGTTTGTTCTCTATCAGGTCCAACACTTATTATTCCTATTGGAGCTCCAACAAGATCTTCAACTCTGGCTATATAATTTTTTGCATTTTCCGGCAAATCTTCATATTTTCGTATGTTGCTCAATGAAGTTTTCCAACCTGGCATTGTTTCATATATTGGTTCTAAATATTTATGAATAAATACATCTGTCGGATATGATGTATATACCTTATCATTTCTGCAATCTTTATACGCAGTACAAATTTTTATTTCATCAAAAGTATCGAATACATCGATTTTAGTTAATGCAACTTTAGTAATTCCACCAACCAACACTGCATATTTCATAATAACAGAGTCAAACCATCCGCATCTTCTCGGTCTTCCAGTCGTAACACCAAATTCGTGACCAATCTCTTGTATTTTTTTACCGGTTTCATCAGTTAGTTCTGTTACAAAAGGTCCCTCTCCGACACGTGTTACGTATGCTTTTGATACACCAACAACTTCTTTTATCATTGTCGGACCATATCCGCTTCCGGTTGCCGCGCCGCCACCAATAGGATTTGAACTTGTTACAAACGGATAAGTTCCGTAATCAACATCCAACATGACACCTTGTGCACCTTCAAACAGAACGACTCTGTCTTTATACCTGTTTAACAAATCTTGCCAATCAAAAGCTACGTAAGGCTTGAATAATTCCGCATACTTTTCGCATAATGATAATATACAGTCTTTTGTATAAGGTTCTATACCATATACTTTTTCCAACTGTTTATTTTTTAACGGTAAAATAATATCCAATTTTTCATTCAAAGCTTCATAGGAATACAAATCTTGAATTTTTAATCCGATTCGATTCATTTTATCTGTATAGGTTGGACCAATACCTTTTTTAGTAGTACCAATTTTACCTTTACCGGCATTTGCTTCGCTATAGCCATCGGTCTCGATATGATATGGCATAGTTATTGACGCTAAAGGAGATATTTTTAAATTCTTAAAATCTACACCTTGTGATTTTAATTCATTAAATTCTTTTTCAAATGACTCCGGATGAATTACAGTTCCTGCTCCGATAAAACAAACAGTATTATCATATAAGATTCCGGACGGAATTAAATGAAATTTATACGTATTTCCATTTGTAACTACAGTGTGACCGGCATTGCATCCGCCTTGATAACGAATAATCAAATCAGCTTGCTCAGCAAGAAGGTCAGTAATTTTTGCTTTTCCTTCATCACCCCATTGAGCACCTATTACAACCGTATTCTTCATATTAATACTCCAATTATATGTATCTTTAACATTAAAAAAACCGACCATAATCGGTTTTTTTTTACCTATGCTTGATTTTGTTTAGCAGCTCTTTGCTTAGCTTGAACATCAAGCATTGAGTTATGTGCCATCATGTAAACTGAACATATCTTATAATTTTTTAGATACCACGCACAATTTTCTTGCATACATACAATTTCTACTTGCGAGCCTACGCTCATTAGCGGACATAAAGGTATTGATTTCTCATCTGATGCCATTTATTTTATTCTCCTTTTGTTTGTTAAGCCATTTTTAGTAAATTACAATTCTCTGAGCGTTTATGCTCAATATCTTTGTATATCTTTGTTCTGTTTATAACTTCATCAAAATCTATTTTATGTGCGTCAAAATCAGGACCGTCAACACACGCGAATTTCGTTTCACCGCCAACTGTGACACGACAAGCACCACACATTCCGGTTCCGTCAACCATAATCGGATTCATGCTTGCTTCTGTATAAATATTTTTATCTCTTGTCATATTAGCAACTGCTCTCATCATCGGCATTGGACCTACTGCTATTGCATAATTTACAGTTTCATTTGCAATAATCTCTTCAAGAACATTAGTTACAAATCCTTTCCTGCCAAGAGAACCGTCATCAGTTGTAATAAATAATTCAGAGCAAGCATCTCTCATTTTATCTTGCCAAAAGATTAAATCTCTGGTTCTTGCACCCATAACCATATAAACTTTATTACCGGCATCCTTAAATGCTTTAGAAATAAGATAACAGGGTGCTGCGCCATATCCGCCTGCGAGACAAACTACAGTACCGTATTTTTTTATATGTGTAGGCTGTCCGAGAGGTCCGACCAAATCAACCAATTCATCACCCACATTAAGCAGAGCTAATTTTTTTGTTGTATAACCGACTGCCATAAATACAATTGTCAGTTCTCCCTTTTCTGAATTAACGTCCGCAATGGTTAGAGGAATTCGTTCTCCATTTTCTTCTACTCTTAGTATAATGAATTGACCAGCTTTAGCATTTCTTACTACATACGGCGCATATACCGTAAGCTCGTACTGATTTGGACATAATTCTTTCTTTGATAAAATTTTATAGCTCATATTCTTATACTCTTCCACCACATGCAATATTACTACAAAATTTAAATATAGTAAAGATTTGATATTACCTATTGTTAAATTATTTGTAACTGCAATAATTATCGTTTGTTCAGTTAATAAATTTGACCAATCTTGACAAATATGTTATAATCATCGCGTGTTTATTAGGGGAGTGTGTTCATTTTAAAATAAGCCTCCAGCAGTCCAGAAAGGAAGAATACAAGAATGGTTGAAAAGTATTCAGATGAAGATTTCGAAAATCTTTTATCAAGGTATGATTACAAGTTCAAAA
Organism: uncultured bacterium; assembly: GCA_902797575.1. Lineage (GTDB taxonomy): Bacteria > Cyanobacteriota > Vampirovibrionia > Gastranaerophilales > Gastranaerophilaceae > CAG-196. The sequence continues at coordinate 4,741 of CADBTL010000142.1, read as the reverse complement.
GAGGGGACATTGTTAACGGTGTTGTGTGTGCATACGAGTCTGACGGAGCTATTGTAGATATAGGATCAAAATGTACTGCCTTTGTTCCTTTTTATGAAGTTTCATCAGATAAAAAAACAAAAGTTGAAGATGTTTTAGAAAAGAATACTGAGTATGAATTTTTAATTACACAGGATGCTGATGAAAACGGAAAGTTTACTCTGTCATATAAAAAAGTTGCAGCAGCTCATACTTGGACAGAACTTGAAAAGATAAAAGAAAATGACGAGACTATTGCAGCATTAGTGACACAAGTTGTAAAAGGCGGTGTAATAGTTGATATATCAGGAGTTCAAGGCTTTATTCCGCAAGGTCAACTTTGTGCAAGAGAGACGGTTTCTAACGTAGGTGATAAGATAGAAGTTAAAATATTAACATTAGACAAATCTCAAAATAATCTGATTTTATCTAATAAAAAAGTTTATGAGACAAATATGGCAGAAACAAGAAAGAATGTATTTTCTCAGGTAGAAGTTGGTCAAATTGTTAAAGGTGAAGTAATAAGAATTACAGACTTTGGTGCTTTCGTTAACGTTGGTGGTGTAGATTGTTTACTTCCATTATCGCAGATATCTTGGAAATGGGTTGAACACCCGACTGATTTGCTAAAAGTCGGACAAGAAATTAATGTTGAAATTATAGATATAGATCATGATAAGCAAAGAATTAGTTTAAGTCTTAAAAATACTGAGCCTGATCCTTGGTTAGAAGCTGAAAAAGAACTGAAAGAAGGAGATACAAAAGAAGGTGTAATTACACGTGTCAAACCTTTTGGAGCTTTTGTGGAAGTTATGCCAGGAGTTGAAGCTCTGTTACCACAATCAGCAGTTTCATCATATCAAAATAAATATGGCAAAATTCTTGCAGCTGGAGATAAAATTGATACTAAAATTGAAAAATTTAATCCTAAAGACAAGCGTATATCTTTGGGTTTACCTGATGAAAAGGCTGATGCCTAGTATCCAATAAAAATGTATTTACAAATTAATGCAATTGAATAGTGCATTAACGGTAAAATATGGTATAATATAAATAGGAGATCACTCGCTATTTTATATAAAAGCGTGTGCAGAAAGGCTTTATATACAAGAATATGAGCAGCATGGAATTCCAAAATGACCTCGATAAGCTTTTAGCAGTAATGCCCCCTAAGGTTATATCATTTTTGACACAAGAAAGTCTGAATGATGTAATAGAAGTTGTATTAGACATTGGCAGAGTTGCCGAGGTTAGACATTCCGGAGGACGCATAGAAAAGCTCGGTTCTGAAGTCATAAATGATGATGACATAAATTATGTAACATCAAGAGTTCAAGCATTTACACATGATAATCGTTCAGGTATTCCAGGAACCTTGCACCGTATAAGTGCAATAAGAAACAGACAAGGCAAGGTTGTTGGTCTAACTTGCAGAATCGGTAGAGTTGTTACAGGAACGATTGCGTGTATTAAGGACTTTTGTACACAAGGGAAAAGTATACTATTTTTAGGACCTCCTGGTGTTGGGAAAACAACAAAACTAAGAGAAATATCCCGTTTAGTTGCTGATGAACTGGGGAAACGGGTGGTTATTGTTGATACATCGAATGAAATTGCCGGTGATGGGGATGTGCCGCATCCTGCAGTAGGTGCTTCCAGAAGAATGCAAGTTGCTCAACCTGAACTTCAAAAAGATATAATGATAGAGGCAGTTGAAAATCACACTCCTGAAGTTATTGTTGTTGATGAAATCGGAACTGAAGCAGAAGCTCAAGCTGCGAGAACCATTGCAGAACGTGGTGTTATGTTGATTGCAACCGCACACGGGAACTGCTTAGAGAGTTTGATAAAAAACCCGACTTTGTCAGATTTGGTAGGCGGCATACAATCTGTAACATTAGGTGATGATGAAGCTAAAAGGCGTGCTTCGCAAAAGACTGTTTTGGAAAGAGAAAAACAACCTACTTTTGATATTGTAATAGAGATTATGGATAGAAATACCCTTGCTGTTTATAAAAATACATCAGAAGCAGTTGATTATATTCTAAGAGGCTGGCCAATCAGACCTGAAATAAGAAAAGTTGATTCCAAACAAACAGAGCCGGTTCATGAGCTTAAACAGGAATTATCCAACGAACTTAAGAAATCTGAGATAGAGTCTCCTGATGAAAATAAAATGAACTTTTCATTCTCTCGTCAAGATTATGTTGAAAAAGTTAAACCGCTTAAAAAAGTATACTTATATGCTGTATCCAGAACAATCGTAGAAAAAATAATTGAAAGATTAGATTTAAATGTTGAAATAACAAGAAATATTGAAGATTCTGATATTGTAATAGCACACAAAAATTACGCAAAAGGCGGAGCTAAGATTCTTAATACAGCGCAGGAATACAGAGTTAGAGTGTTTTATGTTAAAACAAATTCAATGGCGCAAATTCAAAAGGTGCTTAAAGATGCTTTAGATATTCATGCCGGTGATGTAGCTCCCACGCAGGATTATAAGGATGAAACAGAAGAAGCTTTAGATGAAGCCAAAGCGGCTATAAAGCAGATTATGGAAGGTGCTCCTGAAATAGAATTATCTCCTAAAAATACTCAAATCAGAAAATTGCAACACGAACTTGTGGAACAATATAATTTAAAAAGTATTTCAATCGGTGAGGAACCTAACAGACGGCTAAAAGTTCTCAGAAAATAAGTTACAAATTTTTAAAATAAGCATTTATTTGTTCGATTTTTAAGTTGTCAATATTTTTAAATAAAATAGTTTTTTCTTTTGATGTTTCACCTTTAACGATTTCAATGTTAGACTTTGGAACTTTAACAGTTTTAGACAATAATTCAATTAATGCTTTATTTGCTTTATTCTCAATCGGCTGAGCTGTTACACGAATTTTAATTATTCCATTGTCAATAACAATACTGTTTTTGGATGCATTTGGAACTATTTTAATATTGACTAAAATTCCATTATTTATTTCTTTTATCATATTTAAATTTTAATTAAAAAATAAAAAATAAAACAGATATAAATTTATAATTCATGTTATTAAGTAAAAACAGTCCTTTTAAGAAAGAAAGTACTTTAGTTTTATTATTATCCATCGAAGAATATTATTTATAATAATTTTACAGAATTCTTTTTCAATTTTTCTGCTAACTCCTGATTTGAAGTGATTTTTCTATATAAGGTTTCTTCCGGCCATGCTTGAATCTTGTATCCTTTACTTAATAATAATTGTTCGGTGAATAAGCGTGCAACTCTTCCGTTGCCATTAAAAAACGGATGAATCCAAACGATATCAGAAAATATTTTTGCTGCCAGTTCAAATGTGTCAGCAGAAAAATAATTTTTATTTATATATTCATCCAATTTTTTAAGTTCCGTGGTTACTTCATTACTGTCTGCATATGGATTTTTTGCAGTTTTCGGAATCTGTTTGATATTAAAAATTTTATTAAAAAGATATTCTGTATCCTTCGTACGGAATTTTCCGATTATGTCTTTCTGTTCCGGAGTATTTTTCATCACTATTTGGTGAATTTTAATCAAATCATCAGTTTTTGGTATTTCGTTTATCTTTGAATAAATATATTCATAAGCTTTTACCATATTATTTAATGAAAGCTCTTGCGCAGAATTTGAATTTGTGCATGTTCTGCTTATCCATAATTTGTTAGCAAGTTCCGGAGAAACTCTGTTACCTGTCTTGGACTTTTCAAAAATTCTATCAATTTGTTCTTTTATGTCTGTTGATAAATTTTCAGCTTTACGTTTCAGAAGCGAAAATTCATCTTCGTAAAGAGTTTTTTCTATACAATTATCGGCGCTTTTATCTATTTCTACTAAAAATTTTTTATTATCAGGTTCAAGTTGAATAAATAAATTGTACAATTTCTTTTTTGTTGGATAAAATATTTCCTTATCAAATAAAATCTCTAAATCAGGTAATATGCTTTTTGCATTTTTGCCGTATTCAGCTATTTTATCAATGGTAGGATTAAGGATCTCCGGAATCTCAACTTTTGGCTGATGTGTTGCTTTTATAATTTTTTGAAATATAGGTTTTATATCATTAAAGTTCTCTGAATTTAATTGTTGTATTGCATGAATTCTTGCTTTTTCATTATTTTTATAATTTATTGCGTCACTTATAATATTTGCTTGTTTTATAGTATCAGAATATGTCTTAATAAAATGGTCATACCTATCAGGTACTGCTTTTAAGGTATACCATAATTTATCTATTCTATTATACAAAAACTTTAAGTTATCTATATTACTTTGGAATCCGAATTCTTTACCAGCAATAATACTTTTGGTAATAATTGCTTCTATAGAATTTTTCCAACGTTCTTTTTCTTCTGATGTAAGATTTGATAAATGCTCTTCCTGCATAAGAAAATCGCATAAAACCGGATATAAACTATCTGAACCGTGATGTTTTGAAAAATCAACCAAATTATGTTTTTCACATTTATTTATAGCAGGATCCATAGGATCAATAAAATTAATCTTTTTTCTAAATATGTCTATAATAATATTATTAGGATTAACAATGTCAAATTGATATCCTGGCTTACTGCAAAATAATTTTATTTGAGCATATGCTTGTTTATATGACTGAATAGGGAAATCTTTAAGTTTTTCATATAAATTAAGTTGGTTAAGTGTTTCTTCTCTTGAAACGTTTAAATTGTCCATTGGCGGGCATATTCT
>CADBTL010000141.1 GCA_902797575.1 uncultured bacterium | reverse complement strand
GAATTGAAGCCGATAAAGCAGATGCAATCGTTCAAGAATTAACAGATGTTCCTAAAATAATTAAAAAGAAAGAGAAAAAGGAAATATCTGCTCCGGAAGGTATCGGAAGTAATCCTTTTAAAGGCGAAGAAAACTCAGAAAAAGTCGATATTTTCGAAAGCTAGGTAAAGTAAGATTAATAGCCAAATAATATTACGCTAGATAATCAAGAATAGCACCGCCAATTTCTTCTGTAGGATCAAAATGTGCATTTTTAGGTGGATTTATTGAATCTTGAATCAGCATTTTGACTAACGGACCAAATGCATCAGGAATCTTTGTTTTGCGATAGATTCCAGCTAAGAAAGTTTGAATGTTGGGAGATTTTGTATCATTGTATTTTGATAATTCAGGATACAAATCTGCTATCTTATTTTTATCAACACCTTTATCCAACATTAGATTGAGAACATATAAATTTTCTAAAACCTCTGCTTCATCTTTAGGATTAGCAAGTTCATATTTTATAACAACCAACTGTTTTTCTCCCATAGACGCTTTCTGATATGTTTCATTACTAAAGGTGCAATAATTCCGATATTGATTTGGATATGATACTGTCATTTACCCCCTACACAAAAATAAAATACAAAGCCGCTGCTGATAGTGCCGGTACATATGGCAGATAATTTCTATTATTTTCGTTATTCATTCCCTTTAGAACCGAATACGTTAACCATATCCCTGAAAGTACTAATAATATCAGCATAAAATAATTTTGCCAACATAATTTAAATAATACTGTAAAAAATGCAAAAACTATAAATAATAAACAAGTTAATCTATCACCTTGTTTGAACCTATTGAACAAAAATACAGGAATTATAAAAATCGCAGAGGCAATTAAACTACATAAAAGGACTTTTGTAATACTAAATATTCCAAACATCGCTCCAAGAGCACCGGCAACATAAGTATCAGCTTCACCCATTGCACGAGTTTTAGCAATTAAGAATCCTGAACGTGCAACCAGTTCCATTATTAGAATGCCGGCAATCATTCCTAAAACTGAATGCAAAACACCATGCCAGCCATTAATTAGCCAAGCATATATAATTCCGCTTACACCCATTGCAATTGCTATATTACAATCAACAAGTTTTTCTTTTATATCAGTTACTGTCATTATTAACAAGCAAGATAGCCAAAACAATACAAATAAAGTTTTATAACTTATTCCAAATTTAATAAATGAAAGACCAAATAAAATCATTGTAGCAAGCTCAATAATCGGATATTGTATGCTTATTTTTTCTTTACAAAAATAACATTTTCCTCTAAGCAAAATATATGACAAAACCGGAATATTATGCCAAAAATATAATTTATGATTACATTTAGGGCATTTTGACGGAGGGAAAACAATACTTTCTCCGGATAGAGAACGCAAAATTACAACATTGTAAAAACTGCCTAAACAAAGACCAAAAATACAAACCCATATTAATATATATGTATATAAATCCATTTATAGTATCTCCGTCAAAGAATTTCCCAACTGAGAATCTGCTATCATTTCATGCAGCAAACCAAATGCTTTATTAAGTTTTCTGTTAACTTGCATCTCTGACATATTTAACCTATTAGCAATTTCTCTCTTGCTTAAGTCTTGTTGATAATAAAGTTCAACCATTTTTCTATATTCTTTTGGGAGTCTTACTATAACAAGTTCTATAATCAGTTTTGCATCTTCTAAATCAGCCTTTTCTTTATAATTCTCTTGCGGAAAAATCTCTTCATATCCAAGGTTATTAGAATCGGAAGTAAATACTGCATCTAAAGAAAGGGTAGATTTTCTTCTATCCGACATCATTGCAAATTCGACATCTCGCTTAGAAACGTTTAGCGCATCAGCTACATATTCATTCGTTAAATCATTCAGTTCTTCCGGAGTTAGAGTAGATATAAATGAATTAATACGATAAGAAAGCTCTTGAATATGGCGAGGAACTCTTATTGTATTCAACTTATCCCGAATATAATGTTTAATCTCTCCGATAATCAAACTACCTGCGTAATATCTGAAATTTTCATTTATTTCGGGAGAAAAACTGTCTATAGCCTTAAGAAGCCCTATTGCTCCTGCTTGAACTAAATCTTCAATTGGGTCATATGAACGTCTTGCGATACTTTTCGCAATTCTTTTAACAACAGGCATCATACGAGTTACAATTAAAGCTTTAGCCTTTGCTCTTTCCCGTTCATTAACTGCGTTACGATAATTACTCAACCAATCAGAGATTAATTCATACATAGTTTGTTCGTTATTTATTTCTTGCAAAATTAGGCGCTCCCTTAAATACTTAACTATGATACCACGAGTTTATTTAACAGGCAATTTGATTTATTTGTCATTAATTATTAAAGATAAGCTTTTGTGCTTGTTCTATTTCTGCTTCAATTCTTCTTGAATAGCATTCTTTTAATTCTGATAATTGCTCTTCTAATGTTTCTATTTTATTCTTTAATTCATCTAATACAGTAGGTTGAGATTGTGCTAGCTTTTTAGCACAGGAATTAGTTCCTTCTATAACAAGATAACTGTCCTGAATATTGGGCAAAAAATCATTATGACCACCGCGCACTCTTCTGTTGTTAATTTTCGTGTAAGTGTATCCGGCACGTCTTTTATCTATTTCTATTTTAAATTTTTGTAGTTCTTCTGAATTGTTTATACTGGCTATACTATCTAAAAATTCTTTGGCAAAGTTTAGATTTTTCATAGTTCCTGTTTTTACGCATTTTTTTACCAATTCAAAACCGCTATCTAAATCTTGAGTCGGAATAATTCTTGCTTTAAAATTAATATTATTTGTTTTGATTGTGTTGATTGGATTAATATTCATTTTCTTGTCCTTTCATTATAAATAAAATATCAAATTAATTATAAAATCTGCAGATAACATATATACAGTTGATAAAACTGCAGCTTTTGTTGTTGATTCTCCTACATCTTTTGCACCGCCTTTTGTTTCATATCCTTGCGTTGCACAGACCAGTGCTATTAATATTCCAAATACAACTGCTTTGAATAAACTTATATAAATATCTCTTGCATTGAGCCATAACCAAACAGAATGAATATATCTGGCAGGATGAAGTCCTATTGTAGCATGTGATACAAGCAAACCGCCTGCAATACCAATCACTTCCGCCAGCATAACAACCATCGGCACTGTTATTGCAGCAGCCAAAATTCTTGGTGAAAAATAATATCCAACCGGATCTACTTTAAGCGTTTTTATTGCATCAACTTGTGATGTAACTTGCATATTAGCTATCTCTGCAGATATTGCAGTTCCGGCTCTAGCACCAATTGCTAAAGCAACGAATCCCGGAGCAATTTCTCTTATCATAACAACTGCAATTGATCCGCCAATATAAGCCTCAGCTCCTGACATCAAAAATTGCTTAGATACCTGAATTGCAATAACTGCAGCGGAAACAAATGCAATAACAAGAGATATTATTAAAGAATCATAACTAATAGAAGCCGCCTGAGACAAAACATGAGTAATCCGCGACTTACCGCCCAAAATATAGCGAATACTTATCCATAAATTTGTCATACATTTTCCAAAAAAACTAATCATAAATAGGTGTACACCAATCCTTAAATTTATCGACTTTTCCTCTTACTACATCGTAGTACAAATCTTGTATTTGTTTTGTAATTTTTCCGATTTTTTTATTTCCGATAGTTCTGTTATCTATGCTTTCTACAGGAACTATTTGAGCACCTGTTCCGCAGCAGAAACATTCATCCGCGTTATATATTTCTGTCCTGTCGATAGGTCGTTCTGCCACAGGAATACAGAGTTCTTTTGCCAGTTCAATCACCGTATTTCTTGTCACACCAATTAAAATATCATCAGTAATTGCCGTTGTTGTCAATTTACCGTCAAATACAAAGAATATATTCATTGCTGAACCTTCTGTAACTTGACCTGATTCTGATAACACAACAGCATCATCAAATCCCATTTCATGCGCATCTGTTTTAATTAATGCTGAATTAGCATAAGCACCGCTAACCTTTGCTCTTGGCGGAATTGCATTATCTGAAGTCCGTCTCCAATTTGAGACACAAAGCTTTAAACCTCTATCTGAGTCAAAATAATTGCCGAACGGAGTTGTAAAAATCAAAAAAGAATCTTCATTATCAGTAAGCGTTGGACCTACTTTAATAGCAGATTTATATAGTGTAGGACGAATATATGCATCTGTTTTATAATTATTCTTTCTCAGTAAATCTTTTGTAATTTGTTCCAATTCTTCTATAGAATACGGACTGTTCATCCACATAACTTTTGCACTGGCGAACAATCTCTTATAATGATCTTTTACTCTAAACGCATACATTTGCTCTTGTTCCGAATTATAATAAGCTCTTATTCCTTCAAACACAGAAGTCCCGTAGAGAAAAGCGTGTGTTCTGACAGGGATTACAGCTTTATCTGATTCGATATATTCACCATTCATAAATACGTATTCGATCATTCCCTAATCTCCCTTTGTTAATTATACTACGTATATATTAATATTTTTAATTTGTGAATAATTGTAAATGAGATTCTATATTTAATTCATAAAAACAATAAATGCGTCTGCCATATACGACAGTACGCACTTATTGTCTTAATTTGTAATTAAATATTTATTTGCTTGCCCCTGCTTTTTCGATAATTTCTTTTTCTACGTTTGCAGGAACTTGTTCGTATTTTTGGAATTCCATAGAGAATGTACCACGACCTTGAGTATTTGATCTCAAGTCTGTAGCATAACCGAACATATTAGCCAACGGAACGATAGCTCTTACGATTACGTTACCCGTATTACCTTGAGGTTCTTGACCTTCGATTCTACCTCTTCTTCTTGAGATATCACCAATAATAGTACCGGTAAATTCATCAGGAATTTCAATTTCAACCTTCATCATAGGTTCAAGAATACAAGGTTGAGCTTTCTTACAACCGTCTTTAATACACATAGAACCTGCGATTTTGAATGCCATTTCTGAAGAGTCGACCTCGTGATACGATCCGTCGTAAAGTTCAACTTTAACGTCAATCATAGGATATCCTGCTAAGATACCGCCTTCAAGAGCTTCTTCCATACCTTT
>CADBTL010000140.1 GCA_902797575.1 uncultured bacterium | reverse complement strand
TTTCCGTCAATATATTCAACAGTAACTTGAGATTTTCCGTCGGGTCTAAGGTAGTTTAAAAGCCCTTCTTTACGAACTTGAGCCAATCTATATGAAAGTTTATGAGCTAAACTCATTGGTAACGGCATTAATTCAGGTGTTTCATTACAAGCATAACCAAACATAATGCCTTGGTCGCCTGCACCTATATCTGAAGTTTCACTTGAAGAAGTAATAGAACTGTCACTACGAGACTCAAGTGCTTTGTTTACACCACCTGCTATATCAACAGATTGTTCATCAATACTTGTTAATACTGCACAAGTATCTGCATCAAAGCCACCGCCGGCAGAGCCTGTGTATCCGATACTTTTTACAGTATTTCTAACTACTTGAGGAATATCAACATAACAATTTGATGTTATTTCCCCGCAAACTAATACCATTCCCGTAGTTGCTGTAGTCTCAGCAGCAACACGGCTGGATGGATCTTTAGATAAAAATTCATCTAAAATCGCATCTGATATTTGGTCACATACTTTGTCGGGGTGTCCTTCTGTTACAGATTCGGACGTGAATAAAAATGTTTTTGATGTCATAGTCTTTTTCTCCTTAATTATATTTATATCGGTAAGGTTTTTAATTCCGACCCGATTACACATTAGCAATATTCTAGTATAGTACAATAAAAAAATCAACAATTGTAATAAATACAATTGTTGATTCTGTAACATTTGTAACATTTTATACTGATAAAACTACTTTATCAATTAAGCCGTATTCAACAGATTCTTGTGCTGATAAGTAGTGGTCACGTTCACAATCCGCCTTGACCTTTTCAAAATCTTGACCGGCATTTTCTGCCATAATTCCGATTAATAGATCTTTCATTCTTAAAATTTCTTTTGCTTCAAGTTCTATATCAGTTGCTTGACCTCTTGCGCCACCTAAAGGTTGGTGAATCATAATTCTGGAATGAGGAAGAGCCATTCTCTTTCCTTTGGCACCGGATGAAAGTAAAAAAGCACCCATAGAAGCAGCTTGTCCTAAACATATTGTTTGAACATCAGCTCTAATATGCTGCATTGTATCATATATAGCAAAACCTGCAGTAACACTACCACCTGGGGAGTTAATATAAAGCATTATATCTTTTTCGGGATTTTCGCTATCTAAAAGTAGCATTTGAGCAACTATTGAATTTGCTACATCGTCATCAATTTCTGTTCCCAGAAATATAATTCTTTCTCGTAAAAGTCTTGAAAAGATATCAAATGATTTTTCTCCTCTTGAAGACTGTTCAATAACAGTAGGTACATAATCTAAAATCTTTTTTATTTCGTCACTCATATTTCTCTCCTTGAGTAATTAAAAAGCTGCGGGACATAATTTTATCCCAAATGTTAAGATAATTTTACAATAAATTTTTGAATTAAGCAATTTATTATAAAAAATGTCATTCGTAAAATGTATTATTAACCTTAACCTTCTTTCCAACTTGTTCCGTAATTAATATCGACAACAAGCGGAACGCTTAGCGGCTGTCCTAATTCCATTGCTTTAAGAACAAGCAATTTAATATCTTCCAATTCTTCTTTTGGAACTTCAAATATAAGTTCATCATGAACTTGCATTATCATTTTAGTCCGGAAGTTTCCTGCTTTTAATTGTTTATCCACTTCAATCATTGCCATTTTTATCAGGTCAGCTGCAGTACCTTGCAAAGGCTGATTTATTGCTGCCCTTTGAGCAAATTCTCTAATCTGGTAATTCGGGCTGCCAAGTTCTGCTCCAAGATACCTTTTTCGTCCGAATATAGTTTCAACAAAACCGTAAGAGTTAACAAATTCAATCTCTTTTAACATGTATTCTTTAACTTTTGGATATGTTTCAAAATATTTATCTATAAACTCTTGTGCTTCGCTATTCGAGATACCTAAGTTTTTTGCTAAACCGTATTTTGATTGACCATAAACAATTCCAAAGTTTACAGCCTTTGCTCTGCGTCTCATTTCCTTAGTTACGTCTTTTAACTCCACTCCAAAGACTTTTGCGGCTGTCATTGCGTGAACATCTTCTCCGCTCTTAAAAGCATGTATAAGGTGCGTATCTCCTGATACATGCGCCAATAGTCTTAATTCTATTTGAGAATAGTCAGCGCTCAGAATTAGCCAATTATCCTTATCTTCTGTACAAAATGCAGAGCGAATTTTGTTACCTTCTTCTGTACGAATAGGAATATTTTGTAAATTAGGGTTAGAGGATGATAACCTTCCTGTTACAGTAAGCGCTTGATTGTAAGTTGTATGAATTCTTCCGTCTCTTTTACTTATAAGAGTCGGTAGAGAATCAGTATAAGTAGATTTTAGTTTAGAAAATTTTCTATGTTCTAATATGTATTGACATATCTCATATTCCTGAGCTAATTCTTCAAGAACTTCCGCACTCGTTGAACGAGATTTTTTCTTTTTTGTCTTAAGTTCCAATTTATCAAATAAAACTTCTGCAACTTGCTTAGGAGAATTAATATTAAAACTTTCACCGGCAAGTTGATAGATTAAATCTTCCAGTTCGGCAAGTTTTTCTGTCATATAATCAGAAAGTTCTTTTAGATAATTCACATCTATGGCAACTCCTGTGTGCTCCATTTCGGCAAGAACCATTGTTAACGGCATCTCAATATTTTTAACAAGCTTTTGTTCATCTTCATCCAAATTATTCTGCCAATATTCATATAATTTAAACATTGTATACGCTTCATCACAATGGAATTTTTCTTCTTCAGCCGGTTGACACATAATATGATTCAAAAAATCAAGTGCTTGAGCATCAAGTGAATGTTTTCTGTTTGGATCTTTAACGTAGCTCGCAAGTAGTACATCATATTCAATGCCGGCTGCTTTAATACCGTTATTTAGCAGCAAATGATAGTCGTTTTTTACATCATATCCTATTTTTTTTATATCATTTGTTTCTATTAATGGTTTTATGTTCTCTAAGAATGAATGATTAAAATAATATGACTTTTGTCCGTTTGAAATAGAAATTGAGTTAATACTTTCATCCTTTTGTTCAAATTTAAAAGCAAGAAATTTTTCTTTGCTTAAATCGTTTATTATATCATCTAAGTTATCTGAAGTTGCAATTTTATATTCAAATTTGGAATCATCTATATTCTCTTTTATTGCTTGGCTGAACAATCCTTGTTGTACAGCATTGCTTAAATTAGTATGTTTTTGTTGGGCAAAAATACTTAAATTTTCAGGTTCAACAGATTCGCAACTAAATGAACTAAGGATTTTATCTATATTTTTTATAAATGTATAAAATTGCATTTTTCTTAAAAATTCTGAGACTTTATCAAGACTGGGTAATGTAACTTTAGCATTTGTTATATCAAAATTAATGTCTACATCTCGAATAATTGTCGCTAAGTCTTTAGAAAGTATTGCAATCTCTTTACCTTCACAAATTTTTTGTTTAACGGCTTTTTCCGGAATATTCTCACAATCTTCTAAAACAGCTTCCAGTGTCGGATATCTGTTTAGAAGCTTTTGTGCAGTCTTTTCTCCAATACCTTTCACACCGGGGATATTATCAGAGGTATCTCCTCTTAATCCCTTATAATCAGTGATTTGATTCGGATAAACACCTAATTTTTCATACACTCTGTTCCAATCATATTCAATAAGTTCGCCCTTTGTGGGAATGAGAACTTTAACGGAACCTTCTCTGTCTATCAATTGAAAACTGTCTTGGTCTCCTGTTAAAATGAGCGTGTTATGTCCGTTTTCTGAGGCAATTCGTGATATCGTGCCAATTACGTCATCAGCTTCAAAACCTTCCTTTGTGTAAATAGGAATATCAAAAGATTGCAAACCTTCACAAATTATACCTATTTGTGAACGCAAAGAATCCGGCATGGCTTCTCTTTGAGCTTTGTACTCTTCATATTTTTCAACGCGAAATGTTTGTCTGCCAACATCAAAAGCAACTGCTATAAAATCCGGATGAATTTTAGAGAGTAAATCAAATATTGCTTTAAAAAAACCATAAACAGCCCATGTAGGTTGATTTTCTGAATTTTTCATACCGGTTCGCTCCAGAGCAAAGTATTGCCTGAAAGCAAGTGCATGACCGTCTATTAGTATTAAAGTTTTTTTATCTTGCATATTTATTTACCCCTGCTTATTTAACTCCTGATAATTTTACGTTAATTCTTTCTCATTATATCAAATATATGTTTAAATAAAAACTTTTCAATGCATATAAAGAGCATGGTATAATGTATATATGGCAAACAGAATTATTATTTTTTCAGGCAAACAATATGCGGGTAAAGATACTGCTGCAAAGATTTTGCTCTCACAAATGCCCGATTTTATGCGTTGTGCGATGGGAGATATTATAAAATATGAATACGGAAGGGTAAATAATCTTACTTATGATGAGATAGAAGCAAACAAGCCAAAATATCGTCAAGGTTTGATAGACCTAGGTAATTGGGGACGAGCACAGGATAAAGATTATTGGCTGAAAAAAATAATTGCTCAGCAGGGAAACATAGTTGTTACAGACGTTAGAATAAAAAGAGAATATGAATTATTCAAATCTAACGGAGCAATTTCTATCAGAGTTGAAGCTGATAGAGAGATTAGAGAACAAAGAGGTGGTGTTCTTGTCGGAGAAAATGATGTTACTGAAGTTGATTTAGATGATATAACTGATTGGGATTATATTATTAATAATAACGGCGGGTACGATTCTTTACAAAAACAAGTTTTAAATATTGTAAATCTAATAAAATAAAGGATGTCTGATTAACAAACATCCGAGAGAAAAATTTGGTTATTAATAAGGTATTTTATAAATCTTATGCTTGTCCGCCATAGAAGTTTGCAATATTGTTAATTGCTTGTAATGTGCGCGGATTTACATTTTTATCGTCCTGAGCCTTGCTTGCTGTCAGTTGTAATAACTCTACTTGACCTTGAGCAGTCCTTTTCATTTTTTCTACTTCAGCTTTTGTACCAACATCATCACCGATTACACTGTGAACAAGTTTACCCATTGCCCAGCATCCGATTGAACCGCCGATAAGACCTGCAACAGCACCTATAGCAGTACCGACTCCTGGACAAATCGCAGTTCCTGCTGCAGCACCAAGTTTAGCTCCTGCCCAAGCACCTATGCCTTCACCGACTGCCCAACCAACTGCACTACCAACACCTTTTGCTGTTGTTTGTGCTACTTGAGTCCAACCTGTTGAATCGTCTTTTGCGAATGCCTTTTGTATTTTCTTTTCAAATACTAAGTCGTTCAAAAATTCAAATGCAGCAAAGAATAATCCGTTTCCGATTCCGCAAGAATGTTTTAGCGATCCCATAAGAGTTGATTTAGCTCCGCTTTCTGCAATTGTTTTTTCTACAACACCTTCAATAGGTTCATAATGAGTTTTATTAATCCACTTTCTCATGCCTGTTAAAGATTCTTGAAGACCAATTGCTCTAAGACCGTTCGGTATAAAACCTGTAAATGCATTACCGACTCTTTTTGCTTCTTCTGTCCATCTTGCGATTTCTTTTATATCGCCTGCTTTTAGAGCTTTAGCTAACTCTTTTTCAATTTTTTCTGCTTGTTTTAAAGCTTCAGACTGTTTTGAGAGAGATCTTCTAAACCAACCTAATTTAGGATTTTTTAGGCTTTCAAGTTTATGCATTCTTGCATATGCTTCTGAAACCAATTCGTAACCACCTGTGAATTTTTTGCCGTCAACTACTTTAAGGTTGTTATATAGTTCGTGAAGCTTTGAACCTTCTACTTTTACATCTGCAAACATTTTGTTAACATTACCGGAGAATGTAGTTGTAAGAGTGTTCAAAGGGTGAAGAATTGTTCTCGGATTGTTCATTAAACCAAATGTTGCACCGCCAACTGCTGCCCCCAAGAATGACTCAGACGGAGCGGAATTCTTAACATAATAGTCACCTAGTTCGTTTAAATCATCGCTTAGCCCTCTGAATTGAGGGTTATTCCAAGCTACATTAGGATTTGCTTCTACATTTTGTCTTAATTGATTGTTTACTCTGGTTGCGTCATTTGCTTGAGTAAAGATATCTTGGTTGTATCCTCTAAATGCCGGATTGTAATAATTCATAGCAGAGTTCATTGAACTGCCCATATAACCGTTTGTATAGCTTGGGCAATTCAAGTTTGCACTTGGCATTCCGCCATAGAGCATATATTCCATATTCGCAAGTTGATTTATTGCCGGAATTGACATGAACCTTACCTAACCTTTTAATTACAATTTACCTTATATATATAAAGTCTTTTTATTTTCTGAAATTGCCTATTTTGTAACGAAATGTTACAAAATAGGAGTGTGCGGAAAAAGTCGAGGGGTAAAGGGGTAAATGAGGGATGACGGAGCTTCGTCAAGTTACTCCGCCTGTTGAAAAAGGGGG
>CADBTL010000139.1 GCA_902797575.1 uncultured bacterium | reverse complement strand
AGAGCCATTAAACCAAAAGTTGATGCAAAATGACCTTTTATCAAAAGCAAACTCTTTTTCACACATCCTATAGGAGACAGCTCTGGCTCAAAAGTGAACACTTGAAAAGCAAGTACAAAGTATACTGCAAATATGCCGCAGATCACCCAAAATAGCGGGCAAACAGCAAATAATGAAAAGATTCCAAACAAAAACCATAAACCTATAAATGGTATTGCTCTTCTTTTTATAAGTTCAGTATGTGCCTCAAAATCATATAATTTACCGGATTTATACATATTTAAAAACATCGAGTTTACTGCACCATATGCGACAAGATATTCCCAAAAAGCTTTGCAAAAAATAGCAAGTCCCGGAAGTGTTATTAGTATGGAAATTAATATCAAAGTTCCCATACTATTGAGATGAGGATATTTGTCTATAAGTTTGGGCATATTCATTGAATAAAAATATGTAATAAAAAATATTAAGCTTAATCCCGCAACTTGACCTAATACAGGAAATGTCATATACCTCATAAATTTATCAAAATTTGAAAAATATAATCCTATAGATTCAGTAAAAACACCTAAAACATTACTTGCTTTTTTTGACATAATTTTCTCCAAAAACTATTACAAATATTATAAACACAAAAGCCCGCTTTTGAAAGCGAGCTTTTGTGTTTGTTTTTTTTATTATAGACTAAAATCCGGTTCTGCAGGAAGAATGTTCGGAATATTTTTAATCCATTTCTTAGCTTCTTCACTTGCTTGAGTCCAGTTAACTGATAATAAACCTCTTTGAACCCATATAAGTTCTTTGAAAAATTCATATTGAGAGTTCATTGCGTCAACTTTTGCTTTTAAATAAAGCTGTTGAGCATCAACAATTTGATTAATCGGTGCCTCTCCTCTCAAGTATTTGGCTTTAACCATGTCATAATTTTCTGATTCTGCAAACATGGCTTTATATGATTTTTCTATCATAAAGTATTTTGAGATTGCACGATTGACGACTGAACGAACCTGCATTTCTATTTCCGTATTAACTTCTTCTAAATATGCATTTAATTCGTCTAATTCTGCCTTACATCGTGCAATTTCTGCAATCTTATGACCGCCTTCGATAGGTTTCCATTGCGCTCCGATAAAGAAACGGAATGACTGTTGCTTAAGTCCTAAGTAAGGGGAATCTAATCCCTGATTAAAGCCGATAGGTCCTGCAGCAGGAGTACCGTAATCTGTAGCCGCTTTTGCATAGCCGTATGCACCACCGACTGTTTTCATCTGATTATGTCCTTCATTTTCATACGGCAGATTTCTACCGAATTGAGTTTGATATTCCAAAGACATCTTTGCATTCGGCATAAAGAATTTTTGTCCATAGTTTGACATTTCAGCTTTTTTCATAGCAATTGCTGCTTTAAGTTTTGTTGTTTCAGGAGAAAGATATTGTACTTCTCTAACCAACATATCAGTAAATTCGCCTAACTTCTTTGGATCACGAACGTGGTCAATAATGTGCAAATCTGAAGAGAAAAATGCCGGATCATTTGCTGTAAGTGGTTTGAAGTTAAAATCATTTTTTTGATTTTTGTTCATTAATTTGTTAATATGAACCTTAAGGTTTTTGTATTCTGCTTGCATTTCAAGAAGTTTCTTTTCTGCTTCAGACACTTCGCCAGCCCAACGGAACACTTCTTCATATCCGCATTTTCCTGTTTTTTCTCTAACACGGGCAATTGCGAGATTTTCTCTTGTTTCCTGTACGTATTCTTCTTGAATTTTTAACATATTTCCGAGCATTAAAGTTTCAATATACAAATTAGCCGTTTGATACTCAGTATTTGCTTTTGTTAAATCTGCCTCTGCTTTATCAAATTTAAGTTTTTTATGCTTAACAATGATATTTGTAACTAAGTCAGGTGAATAAAGAATTTGGTCCATACCAATAGTAAAAGCACCTGCGCTTGTTGGTACATCAGAGTATGAACGAGCATAACTGCTGTTATATGTTTGATATCCTAAATCAAGTCTTAAAGTAGGCAAATACCTTAAATATGCGCTTGTTACCGAACGTCTGGCTGCATTAATTAAATAATTTTTCCTTATCATATCAAGGTTACTGTTATCAAGCGTTCTTATTAGTGTATCTAAATCATAAGTTGTTTTTTCTTTATGAGAAATTACAACCGAATTATTTAGTAATCTGAGAGGAGGTGTATATCCTAAAGCTTCGCCTGTATCAGAGTTATAAAAAATTACTTTATCATCATAAAAAGGTATTTTTTCATTCTTAACTACATTCCCGTGAAGAACGCCATGAATGTTAAAAGATGTCGCTTCAGCCAATTTTTTATCAACATCCATCGTTGAAGTACCAAGCATTGCACCTAAGTCAACATCTTCCTTACCTACAGAAGAATACGTAGGAAGCTTTTTAGCCAGCAATTGTTTGTATAATTCTTTTCTTTGTTCAGAAGATAAGTTATATAAAGGTGTTACAAAAGCAGAATCAACATCTTTTGGTAATTTTGATAATGATGCGCCAATATTAGCGTTAACAGGAACAACGGCAAATTCTAAATCGCATTTTTTCTCTTTCAATTTCTTTGATATGAATGAATTCCAATCACTTCTTGTTTTATAATATGTTTCATTCATTAAGATTGCAGTCTTCTTTATATTAGGGTTCAGAACTTTAAATGTAACAAAATCACTT
>CADBTL010000138.1 GCA_902797575.1 uncultured bacterium | reverse complement strand
CTGTTTTAGGTATAACAGGCATTTTTAGAATTTGGTCTTGCTATGATGCCGTTGTTGATAGAGAAGGCGGCGTTTGGCATAACAGAATTTAGTTAGGTTTGTAATAACCAAATAAAAAAGAACCGCAAATGCGGTTCTTTTTTACATTGGTATATTTAATTTTATTCATTATATTATTTATTAACAGATAACGGAGTTCCTTTTTCACCTACATAAAAAACTATAAGCTCTACAGGAACATTTCCTGTATTTTTACCATAATGGTACTTTCCTATTAACTCCGGCAAAACTTCTCCTTCTTGGAGTGTTATTTCTTTTTGATTATCTGTAATAACTGTTAAAGTACCTTTTTTTACATAAGCAATATTTACTAAATCGTGTTTATGCATAGGTAATTCTTCATTTACATTGATAATAATCTTTAATACGGTAACTTCCGGTTTTTTTATTTTTAACTTTTTATATTCAGCATTGTCCCATGTAGAAGTTGTTTTTAATAGAACTTGCTTTTCTGCCGAATATGATAAATTTGTTGTACATAAAATCACTATAAAAAGCATAATTACTAATTTTATTGTTTTTTGCATAAATTTAATCCTCATAATATTCTTTAATAAGATTTACCTATATATAAGTTATTATACGCAAAAATTTTTATGTTAGTATATAAAAACCAAAATAATTTATAAAATGTGAGGAAGCAACTTATGGTAACATTAAAAACATCAGTATTGGGAATAGAATTTGAAAATCCGTTTTTGTTAGCATCTGCACCGCCTACTGCATCAATAGAAAGTATAGATAAAGCTTTCGAAATGGGGTGGGGTGGTGCTGTTTTGAAGACAATAACGCCAGATGATTTGGAAATGATAGAAGCAAGTCCTCGTTATGCAACAATAAAAGAAAAAGGCAAAGTAATTTGTCTTCAAAATATAGAATTATTAAGCCATGAAACCGTTCAATATTGGGTGGACGGTATAAAATATTTAAAAGAAAAGCATCCTTCAAAAGTTATAATTGCAAGTATTATGGCGCCTGTTGAACGTCAGGCATGGCAAAATCTTGTGAAAAATCTGAATGAAGCACCAATAGATGCTTTTGAACTTAATTTTTCTTGTCCGCATGGAATGCCGGAAAGAAATATTGGTATGGCGATAGGAACAAGTGCAGAAGTATCAATTCTTATAACCTCTTGGGTAAAATCTGTTGCAACAAAACCTGTCTTTGTAAAATTAACACCAAATGTTACTGATATTACTTGGATAGGGAAAGCTGTTGAAAGAGCAGGCGCAGATGGATTTTCTGCAATAAATACGGTACAAAGTTTTATGGGTATAGACCTCGATACACTAGAACCTATTCTTAATATAGATGGGTATTCAACATATGGAGGTTTATCCGGTGAAGCTGTTAAACCAATAGGATTTCGATGTGTCGCTCAGTTAAGACAAAGTTCAGATTTACCTATTTTAGGTATGGGTGGAATTTCTTCTTGGAAAGATGCAGCGCAATATATAGCGCTTGGTTCTGACGCAGTTCAAGTTTGTACAGAAGTAATGATAAATGGTTATGGAATAATTAACGGGTTAAAGTCAGGCTTGCTTGATTACCTTAAAACAAGGGGTTTTAATAATTTATCAGAGTTAAAAAATATTGCAGTACAAAAAATTACATCACATGAAAAGTTAAATAAAAAATTTCACCTTTATCCATTTATAGATAAAGAAAAATGTGTATCATGCGGAAAATGTGCAAAAATATGCTCCGAATCAGAATATCATGCATTGAGTCTTGATAAAGATTGCTTGTATTTGAATAAAGAATCTTGTATCGGATGTTCATTGTGCAGTCATGTATGTCCAAAAGAAGCGATAAAAATGTGTTGTTAAATAAATATAGAATCAGGGGTTAAATAAAATGACGAGCATGAGAGAAAAATTAAAATTTTCCCGCAAGCTTGTAATAACAAAACTTTCTATTGATCCACTATTTGCCCCCACCTACTTGATTTTTTGCCGAAAAAAAACTAAAATAGCTGTATTATGGAACAATATATAATCTCTTTTGATGAAATAAGAGAGCTTTTAGTTGAACAAAAATACCATGAAGAAGATATAGAAGAACTTGAAAAGGCTTTTGAATTTGCAAAAAAATTGCATTCAGGTCAGTATAGAGTTTCTGAAGAGCCGTATATTATCCATCCAATGGAAGTTGTTAAGATTCTTATTGGCTTAAGAGCTGATAAACACACTTTAATGGCGGGTTTCTTGCATGATATATTGGAAGATACTGATACAAAGCCGGAAGAATTACAGGAGCTTTTTGGTGATGATGTTTTGAATCTTGTTCAAGGGGTTACAAAACTTGGGAAGTTACAGTTTAAATCAACAGAAGAGAGACAAGCGGAAAACTTTAGAAGAATGTTTATCGCAATGGCATCAGATGTTCGTATAATTTTCTTAAAGCTTGCTGATAGATTGCATAATATGCGTACTTTAAATTATATGACTCCGGCAAAGCAGCAAAAAATTGCGCAAGAAACATTAGATATTTTTGCTCCGCTTGCTAACAGACTTGGTGTCGGTAAAATTAAAGCGGAACTGGAGGATTTATCTCTCAAATATCTTCACCCAGATAAATATTATGAAATAGCTCAACTTGTTTCACAGAAAAAAGCAGAGAGAGAGACAACAGTAAAATTTTTGATAGACAGTATAACAAAGGATGTTAAAGCGAGTGGTATTAATGCAACCATAACAGGACGTGCAAAACACTATTACAGTATTTATAAGAAAATGAATCGCTTAAATGTCGCATTTCACGATTTATATGATATAACAGCAGTGCGTGTAATAGTTGATACCGAAAAAGAGTGTTATGAAGTTTTAGGATTGATTCACTCAAGATTTAAGCCTATTCCAGGAAGGTTTAAAGATTATATTGCAATGCCGAAAGGCAACATGTATCAGTCATTGCACACGTCAGTTATCGGGCCGCGCCAAAAACCGCTTGAAGTGCAGATAAGAACATGGGAAATGCATGAAATTGCAGAATATGGTGTTGCTGCTCATTGGAGATATAAAGAAAAAGGTTCTCAAAAAGCGGATTCGGCAAGTGATGTTAAATTTTCTTGGATGAGAAAACTTGTAGAATATAATAAAGATACTAAAGATGCTGCAGATTATGTAGATTCCGTAAAATTGGATTTATTTTCTGATCAGGTTTTTGCTTTTACCCCAGGTGGTGACGTTATTGATTTACCGCAAGGTGCTACACCTGTAGATTTTGCATATCGTATTCACTCTGATGTCGGGCATAAAACGGTTGGTGCGTTAATTAACGGACGAATAGCTCAACTTGATACAAAACTGAAAAACGGTGATATCGTTGAAATTATGACTTCTAAAGTTGCTGCTCCACGATTAGATTGGCTGCATTTTGTTGTGACAAAACAAGCAGCTTCAAGAATTCGTATTTGGTATAAAAAGAATAAGCGTGAAGACCATATAAATATAGGTAAAGCAAATCTTGAACATGAATTATCTAAGGCAATTTTTGATGAGTATGTAAAAGAAGGAGAATTTGAAAAAGTTGCAAAACAAATGAATTATGTAAGTGCTGATGATTTATTTGCTGCTTTAGGATATGGAGAAACTACTCTAAATAAAATTATTAACAGGCTTAAAAAGCCGGCAGTAAAACAAGAAACAGATACTGTTCATCAGCACAAGCCTAAAAAAGCTTCTGAAAAAGATATTATCGGTTTGGAAGGTTTATTGTATTCTTTTGCGCGTTGTTGTTCTCCTATTCCTGGGGAACCAATTGTAGGTGTAGTTACTCGTTCAAAGGGTGTAACCGTTCACAGACTTGATTGTAAAACGTTAGAAAACATTCCTGTAGAACGTTTAATGGATATTCAATGGTCTGGTAATAACGTTAACAAAACTTATAGTACTACAATTCGTATAGAAACCGGTGAGCGCTTGGGCATGTTAAAAGACGTTATAAGTGTGGTATCGGATAATAATACGAACATTAATTCTGCTAATGTTAAATCAAAGGGTAAAGTAGGTATTATAGAACTTGGTATAGAACTAGATAATATCGATACTCTAAGGCGGGTAATGACTGCTCTTCAAGCCATGCCTGATGTTTTGAGTGTAAAGCGAATTCAAACTTCATTTAATCAAGCACCTCAGCAGTTTACAAAGAAAAACAAACAAAGAACTCCAAAAAATAAATAATTATGAGTTTGCGGAAAAATTAAAATTTTGTCTTGAAATTCCTCCTGCTTAAACCTGTCACTCACTCCGCTTTCGCTTACGTTCGTTTCG
>CADBTL010000137.1 GCA_902797575.1 uncultured bacterium | reverse complement strand
TAGTCAAGTTACTCCGCCTATAGAAAAACATGCGGGAGCGGGAGTTGCGTAGCAACTCATTCCCGCAATTTTTTCGAACTTGCTTGGTTGTCGGCGAGAAACGTGCGTAATTCTGACACTCTCTGTCGACAATCCGTCGTCTAGACCTGTTCGCATTAAACGTGTTTTCGGATTTTCTTTTTCAGAAACTTCGTTTCTTCCAAAGGAAAGTACTCTGCACTCTGCTTACAGGTTGCTTTTTAAATCCGATCTTGTATTATAGAAATTGAAAAATTAGCGGATAAAATTTATATTGAGTTTTCCTCTGTGGCAACAAATATAGATTTTTTTGACATAATATGGTATGATTAAAGCGAGCATGGGGGAGTGTTAGGTGAATACGGAAACAATAAGTATATTAGAAGAAGATTTAGCATATGCACAAACTATATGTGCATCAATATCAGATGTAAGCGAACGTAATAAATGCGTTGCAAATGTTATTGGTGCAAAAATGGCATCCAGATATTTTGATAAGAATAAATATAAAGTTGATACAGAGAGTGGTTTGCACAATATAACAAAAGTATTATCCGGTATAGATATTTCAGATATTTATGTAAATGATAATTATATTGATGTTCGAGTATATTTTTCTGACAATGAAATAGCTATACCTAAACAACATATCGACTTGGGTATTATGCCTGTTGCATATATGTTTATTAAATTATCAGCGGATTTACAATATGGTACTGTAACTGGCTTTGTTCTTTCAAATGATATTGATTATAGTAACTTAAAAACAGAAGAAGAAAATATCACTTTAAACAAAGAGTCTTTGAAGAATATAGAATTAGTTGATTTGTATTTACAAGAAAAGAATGCTACAGAGGAAAATAATAAGAGTGAACTGATATATGGACTACTTGATGGTTCTTTAAGTGAAAAAGAAAAACTGGATTTACTTTCCAATCTTATAAAATCTAAAAATCTAAGATTCAAATTACATAAGGCTATAAAGGCTGAAACTATATTTAATCTTTCTTCAATTGTAATTTCAGATAAATCTGATGTTAAAGAACAAGTAATAAATGCACAGGAAGAACTCTCTGAGGATGATTTAGAAGATTTATTTGACGATACACAAAATTCCGCCATTGAATATACCACAGAAGTAACTCCAGGAATTAATTCAATAGAAGGGATTAATGAACAGGATTTGAATTATGAACCTGATTCTCAGGATGACTCTTCTCAAGAGGATATAGAACAGTTATTTGATAGCGAACAAAAAGCGGTTTCTATTGGTACCAAAAAGAAAAAAACAGGTTTAGTCATATTTCTGTTAACAGTTGGTCTTATTTGTTTAGGTGGATATTGGTGGTATACAAATTACTATAATAGGTCAGATAATGCGTTTTCAAATGTTCCGACAATAGAATCCGATAATAGAGTCGAAAATACCGAAAATACATCGGAGCCAGTAGAGAATACGAACGAAGCAATGCCTGTTGAAACAGTTGAAAGTGTTACTCCTGTAAATAATAGTGAAGAAGGTAATGCTGCTTCAATCCCTGCAATAGAAAAAAGTTTAGATGCTTCCGTTTTGGTATCCAATTTAAAAATAGATTGGGAAGTTCCTAGTGCATATACAACAAATAATTCAGCAAAAAGATATTTTGTAAAACTTGGAAAAATAATACAGCTGAATTTAAAAACGGAATTATTGCTATTAAGTAAACCGCCTTTGGCAAATAAGATTACTGTTGAATTGAGATTTAACTCCGATGCAGAACGATTTGAGGTTGTTGGAATAAAAGATTCAAGCGGAGAAAAGACTGTTGATGATGCTATTATAAGTGCAGTAAAAAGTGCTTTAGATTATAGTATCGGTTCAGGTATGTCAGCTTTTTCAAAATTACAAGGTAATCCTATAATAATAATACATTTATAAAAAGAAAGAGTAGTAATGGATAGAGATAACAGATATTACGGTTTAATAGAAAATTTAATTAGAGGACATAAAAAATTTAATAATGATTATGTTCAAATCTTGGATGATATTATTGAAGATGTTTACATGCATTCGGCAGTAGTAATAGAATCTGTCAGTAATGAAGCAGTTATTAGATCATATCTTGACAGAATAGTGTCAACATCAATAATTACTGTGCCAAAAAGAATGGGGTTTGTTTCTCACACAAAACACATAGGTGAGGTTAGTAGCTTTAGCAATATTTCAGGGTTAGATTCTTCAGTCAGCATAAATTCAAAATTAAATGATGCAAGTGATGCAAACAATCAAGAAACTTTACAAAGAACGAATGTAGAACAGGATAAAAGTACAAAAGCAGATACAAAATTGGTAGATAAAATGATAAATACTATGAATTCTGATTTTGTGGAAACGTTAAGCACCGAGCAAGAAAATGTTGAAGAGAATATCATTCAACCGGAACTTTTATCTGATACAGATGTATTGCAAAATCATTTTGAAACATTATCATCTCAAAATGAATCTGTGAGTATAATTGAAGATGAACAAGAGAATTCTATGAATGAATTTTTGGCAGAGGAATTTGAATCTACAGAAAATACATCATTATTTCCCGAACAAGAAAATGTTGAAGAGAATGAAATTGCTGAATTTAAAGAAAATATTGAACTAAGTAATACATTGCAACCGGAAGATATTGATTTTGAAGATAAATTAAATATTTATACGGATGAAACAACGAAAGATTTAGTATCAGAAAATAGCGATGATGGAATAGTTGATACGTTAATGATAGAAGACGATAGTATTCAAAATGAGCAAGATGATTTGTTGTCTGAAGAACAAGGTTTGGAAGTTAATAATGATAAAATTGAAGATCTGTCAGAAGACATAATTCCAAATGATGATATCGACACTACAAATGTTGATAATGACGAGATTGAAGATTTATCAGAAGACATAACTCCATTGGAAGAGATTGAAGCTCAGAATGATTTATCGGATGTTCAAGATACTGAAATTTTATTGGAATCTGATTCAAAATATGAAACTAATTTATTAGATGAAACTGAAACCTTAGTCGATAATAATTTAATGACTGACGATTTAATGGAACAACAAGCGACCTCCGAAGATATTTTAATTTATAACGAGGATTTAACTGATAATATTTCACAGGAATCGGAATCTAATTCTTTGACGGAAGATGAGCTTATGTCAAATGAATTAATTATGGAAGAAGATTCAAATGATTTAGCTTATGAAGAATTAAATTTGGAGACTTCCAATGAAGATATTCCTATTTTAGATCTTGATACACAAACAGAAGAAAATAATATATCAACTACAAATAAGTTAAATTTTGAAAATGATATTAATACTTTGCAATTTGATGCAGATGTATCTGATAACAAGATTGAAGAATTTGAATCAGATGTTGATAATGCCATTTTACTTGAACCTGTTAACAATCCTGAGACATCACTTCAAGAAACCGATTCAGATTTATTAAAAGAAAACGAAACATTGTACAATGAGCAAGAAGTTTCTCAGCCTATAAAAACAGACTATTCTGTATTCGATTATGTTCCGTCAGAAGCTACTGAAAATGTTGATACAAATTCTATCAATAATAAGTTGGATAATCTAAATGAACAACGACCTGACTTAAATATTAAAAGCATATTTGAACTTAAATATAAAGAAAATTTAACTGTTGAAGAAATTGCTTATAAGCTAAATTTAGAAAAACAAGATGTAGTTAAGGCTTTAGATGAGATTATTGATGTGGTGTAGGTGTTAAGCGGATGTTATGTCCTAAATGTAAAAAAGAAATTGGTGAAAGTACAGTAAAATGCCCTCATTGCGGAGCTAAGACGGCATCCGTTTGTAAAAACTGCGGCACAATAAACAGCATAAGATCTATTGAATGTTCTCATTGCCACCAAGCGTTATTAAAAATTTGCACTGAGTGTGGAAGTGCAAATTTACCGAATGCGAAGGTCTGTCGTAAATGTGGTATAAATTTTGTTTCCAATGAACAAAATTCTGATACAAAAAAAACTGTAACGAATATTTTGGAGTATTCTGCTGATATTAAATCTCAGCAGAAAGTAAGAGCTTCTATCACAGATGCTATAAAAGATCCTGATAAATCTGTAATTACTCTAACCGGAGAAAGTGGTGCCGGCAAAAATCTTGTATTAAGATATGTAATAAACGACTTAAAAAAAGCAAAATTAATATGGTTAACTGGATGTTGCACTCAAGTAACACAGTTATCTCCGTTTGGATATTTTCAAGATGTATTATTAACTTTTTTTAATATAAATAATTTCTGTCCTGATACACTACAACTCAAAAAAAATTCTATAAAATTTTTTAGACAAGATTTTCCTACATTGAGCAATTCCGAAATCTTGGATTTATTAAATATTCTTTATCCCGAAAATTTAGATAAATATGAGAATATATATGAAAATAAAGCTAAGATTTTCGTAATGATGAAAAAAGTATTTTTAACAATTATAGAAAAAGTTAAAACTATTTTTGTTATTGATAATTTTGAAAATATTGATGGAATGTCATATGATTTTCTAAAAGAACTGTTGAAAGATGATTTTATATTAGAAAGATGTAAGTTTATCATTATATCAAAAGACGTTAAACCGGGAATGGGGCTAATAGTTTCACCGTTGCTTGCAGCTGAAAACTATGTTGATTTAACAATTGCACCATTTACTGAAACACAAGTTCAAGCTTTAATCACACAATATCAAGATATTAGCGTAGGAAAAGATTTTATGAAACTTGCAACGCATGTTTCATGCGGCAATCCTTCTATTATTGAACAAATGGTTTTATTATATAAAGATACTAAACGCAACAACTTAAAGCATGCAACATATGATACACTAGAAACAATAGTTGATGCAAGATTAGGTATTTTGCGGCACGAGGACATTAAATCATATCGAATGCTTTGTGCTATGTCTATTTTAGGTTCAAAATTTTATCCGACAATGTTAGAAAACTTTGATAATAATTCACCTCAAGAATTTGAGCGTATTATTGAAACTCTTGTTGATAGAGGATTCTTGACACAGTTAAATAACTTATCGTTTGAATTTAAAAGTACGAATATTTGGAAAACAATTGTTAACATTGTTAAAAATGATGAATTTTTTGAAGAAATTGTCAATATACTATACGAAATTTTGAGTATATATAAACAATCTTCTATAGCATTACTGGGATATATTGTACAAAAACTTAATAATAACGATCAATCTTTTGAAATTTGGACAATGTTAATGAAACAAGCTGCTAATATTGGAGATATTGGACTATACATAATATCTCAAAAGCAAGCTTTAAAACTAATTGAACATAAAACTAGCCCATACTATTTAAAAATAAAGAAAAATATATATACAAGAGTGGGGAAATTACTTGAACCAATTGATCATGTAGCGGCGTTTGACTTTTTGCAACGTGCTGTAATGATGTTAGATGACAATGAAGAATTTGAACACATTGATTTACTTGGATACTTGGCTTCTGCGGCAATGAAACTCGGTAATTATTGGGGTGCAATAGAATGTGTGGAAAGTGTTCTTAGCAAACTCCCAGAAGAACTTGAATTGGAACGCGCATTAATAATATCAAGAGAAGTTCGCCCACATGTAAGATTGGGCAATTACGGACAAGTTATTAATATGATTGACAATGATATCTTGCCTATTTTAGAAAAATATCTGGTAAAAGGAAAAAATGTTCCTGCAATAGATGCCGATGATCTATTCGACATTTGGCTGCAAGTATATTTTGATTTAGCAGAGGCACTTACTTTTCAAGGTGATACCAGAATGTTTGATATAGTAAAGCTTATTTTTGATATCATAGAAAAAAATAAAATAACAGAACCTGATATTCTTTGTAAAGTTCATTTAGCTTTAGCTTTAGCAAATACGGTAAAAGGAGACTTAGAAACATCTGAAAAGATTCTTGATGACATTTTAAAAGAGTTTACTTTAGATAATATGGATGCGTTTATAGTTTCAAGATGGAATTTTATTGATATAATGAATAAATTTATACGCAAAGACTACGATAACGTAATGCCGGAGTTATTTAATGTTGTTTCATATGCCAATAATGCAAATGACAGCTTTACTAAAAATATTTTAAAAACATTACTTGCAAAAATCTTGGCAGATAAAAATGAAACAAAAAAAGCTGCTGAAATATTAGATGAACAAATTACATATTTTGCAAAAGAAAAAGTTGCAACAGGAGTTTTGTTAACTTGGTATTTAATTGCAGGGCTAAGACTTATAACAAGAGGAGCTCAATTTGCGTTGGATATTGCAACAAAAGCGTTGGATATTGCGCAGAGTCCTAATATTAATAATTATTATTTTATAGCACTTTTCAATAAGCTAATAGGAGAAATATATATAGCAAAACAAGATTTTGAGTCTGCTAAAGTTTATATTGAAAAATCCATATTTATAAGCAAACAATTTGATTTGCAGCAGATTTTAGTCAAAGATTATATACAATATGCAAAGTATTATCAGGAACTTGCATTACCAAAAACCTCTATGCGCGGTGAATATATAAAACAAGCTTTAAAAATGTACCAACTTGCAAAAAATGTTTCAATAACTTCTAATCATCCCCATTTGATAAAAGAAATAAAAGAGGAATTAACAACGCTAACTTCTTTTTGTAAATTGAACGGCATAGTTTTGAAGAAGAGTTCTAAGTAAAAATTTCAACAATGTAGTGTTGCACTTGCTTCTTGAACGCAGGTGTTGGAGAAGGCTTAAGTTTCATATGCGGAAGAGAACGACAAAAAATCTCATGTTTTATAATGTGTACGAAAACAACTTTAATAAAACTGAAGCAGAAGCAACAAAAGACTTAGATATTGTATTATCAGAAATTGATACATATTTAAAAAAGAATCCAAATGCAATATGTCCTATTGCATTCGAAAAAAGTATTACTGTTGATAATGTAACATTTGATGGCAGTCATGCGTGTAGAATTGTAGGATATAATAAAGAAAAACAAACTATAAAAATTGTTAATCCACATGATGGAAATACAACTGTTTCTATTAGCCTAAAATCTTTTTTAAATAGTGCAGGAATGATAAATTTATATAGCATTTCTACAAACTCAACTCATGATATGTATCAACAATTTTCAGCTAAAAAGCTTCACAAGGGATTTGGTATATATCTTTAATTAAGTAAAAAATGAAAATCGTTATTATCTATACAACTCCTTGACATTTCATAGCTTCTGCAAGTTTTTCAAATGCGGCTAAGTTTGCACCAGCTACATAGTTTCCTTCACAACCGTATTTTTTAGCATTATCACGACAAGCATTAAATATATTAACCATTATACAATCTAGTTTTTCTATTACTTCGTCAAAGGTATAATAATATCTCATACTGTTTTGGCTCATCTCAATGGCAGATGTTGCTACACCACCTGCATTAGCGGCTTTTGCCGGTCCTACCAAAATCCCTTTTTCTAACAAGTAATCCGTAGCTTCTTGTGTGCAAGGCATATTTGCACCTTCTGCAACAGCCAAAACCCCATTTTCAACAAGTTTCCTAGCAGAATTAAGTGTAACTTCGTTTTGTGTTGCGCAAGGAAGAGCAATATCTGTTTTTATAGTCCAAATAGGTGAATCTTCGCTTGTTCTTTCCATATATTCAGCCTCAGGATGTTTGTTTAGATAATCTTTTATTCGACCTCTTTCGACTTCTTTAATTTGTTTGATTAGTGCTAAGTCAATACCGTTTTTATCATATATACATCCGTTAGAATCTGACATGGCAACAACTTTTGCACCGTATTCCTGAGCTTTTTCGCAAGCATAGATTGCAACATTACCAGAACCTGATATAGTAACCGTTTTACCTTGAAAGCTTTCTTTTTTCGTCTTAAGCATTTCTCTTGTATAGAATACCAGTCCATATCCTGTAGCTTCAGTTCTTCCCAAAGAACCGCCATAACAAACAGATTTACCTGTTAAAACACCGCCTTCATAAGCATCTTTAATTCTTTTATATTGACCAAATAAATAGCCAACTTCTCGTCCGCCTACACCAATGTCGCCAGCCGGAACATCGACATCATGACCTATGTGTCTATATAATTCTGTCATAAAGCTTTGGCAAAATCTCATTATCTCATTGTCAGATTTACCCTTAGGATCAAAGTCGCTGCCACCTTTTCCTCCGCCTATTGGCAGACCTGTTAAAGCATTTTTGAATATTTGTTCAAATCCTAAGAACTTCATTATACTTTGGTTAACTGTCGGATGAAATCTTAAACCGCCTTTATAAGGTCCTATAAGAGAACTAAATTGAACCCTAAACCCTCTGTTTACAATAACTTCTCCTTTATCGTTAACCCAAGGAACTCTAAATGATATAATTCTTTCCGGCTCAACCATTCTTTCCAATATAGCTAATTTTTCATATTCAGGATGTTTTTCAACTAAATGTTCTACTGAACATAAAACTTCCTTTACAGCCTGTAAATATTCAGGTTCACAAGCATTCTTTCTCTCAACATCATTTATTACTCTTGTTATATATTCGTTCATACTTCTATAGTCCTCTTCTCTATTGTGTTACAGAGGTTAGGTTTTTATTTACCCCTTTACTTTTTTTGTTATACACTATTTTTTTTTTAATTGCAATAGAAATTTGAAAAACTTTATAAAATTTTTATATGAAAGGAGTAAATAGGAAAAGAAAAATAATAAAATATAAAAAGACAAAGAAATAAGGATGAAAATAAAAATTAATAAAATTACTATATACTTGTTTATGATGTAAAAAAATAAACATACAAAAAAGAACTCCTGTTTTCAGGAGTTCTTTTTACTGTATATATTGAGGGATATTTGCAATAAAACCCTACATTTATCCCTAACGTTTTGAGAATTGGAATCTCTTACGAGCTCTTTTTCTACCGTATTTCTTACGTTCTTTAACACGAGAATCACGAGTTAGCAAACCTTCTGCCTTAAGAACATTCTTGTATTCTTCATTTGATTTTAGTAATGCTCTAGAGATACCGTGTCTGATAGCTGCTGCTTGAGCAACAATACCGCCACCTACAGCCTTAACTCTTACATCATATTTATCTTGGTTTTCAGTAAGAACTAACGGTCTGTATATCATCATTTCTACTGAAGGCATATTACCGATATAATCAGCTAATTTTTTTCCGTTAACGAAAATTCTGCCTTTACCTTTTACAAGTTTAACAACAGCGATAGCACATTTTCTTCTACCTGTTGCCATAATTTCTTTAGAGTCTGCCATGATTATTTACCCTCCTTTGCTAAAACAATAGGTTTTTGAGCAGCATGAGGGTGCTCTGAACCACAGTAAACTTTTAACTTAGTGAATTGAGTATCGCCTAATG
>CADBTL010000136.1 GCA_902797575.1 uncultured bacterium | reverse complement strand
CCGCACCTAGTCTGACTTTCACACACCTAAGGTCGGATTTGAAAAAGTTCGAAAAATTGTCATTTTTCGACTTTTTCCGCATCCTCTTTTTGTAAATCTTTGTAAATCTACACGTATATAAGTAGCAAAAAAATTTTTTAGCAGGTTATATGTATATATAAAAGATTACAGACAAGAGGAATTAATTAATGCAAGTACATAAAATCCAAAGGGTGGGGGTAAATACAAAAGGGGTAAATAAAGATAGAAATTATATGCTTCCAACTACTCCGGCTAGCGCAAGAAATATAAACTTCGGTATGAATCCTGCTGCAAATGAAGAAATGATTAAATTTTTAGACAGTTCAAAGAAATATAAACCATTTGCTAATATTCTAAAAACATTGATTGATACTGTAAATCAAGCAGAGGTAGAATTAAGAATTGCAGGAAAAAATAATAAGCCACAATTAGAAAATTTATTCTATACGTTATTTGTTCCAACAAAGATTCTTTTAACCGATAAGATAAATTCTCTGTTTCCGGATTCCAATTATAGAGAAAAAGAGATGATTGCATATAATGAAGAATTAAACAGATATATAGAAACCAGACAGGAGCCGCCGGATTGGATGCTTGAGGTACTAAGTACATTGAATGAGCATGCTAAACAAGAGCAGGCTGAATACATGGCAGATGTAGTTCAATCAGCATTGAGCCAAGTTTTACCGAACACAAAATTTGTTATACCGGGCTTAACTGATGCTATAAGAAGGGAATACCTTGATGACAAAATAGAAGAAGATGATGAGATGGATACGGATAAAGCAGAAGAACAAAACTCGACGGCTAAAGATTTGTCTTTATCACCTGAAGCC
Source organism: uncultured bacterium (assembly GCA_902797575.1). Taxonomy (GTDB): domain Bacteria; phylum Cyanobacteriota; class Vampirovibrionia; order Gastranaerophilales; family Gastranaerophilaceae; genus CAG-196. Next base: position 15,634 of record CADBTL010000136.1, on the reverse strand, counting down.
AGAATAAAAATCGGCAAAGAACATGTTAATCATTATGAGGCAAAAACTAATCTTGAAAAAATGGGATTTGCTTCGTTAGGCGGAATGAAAGAATTAAAAGATACATTAAATAAAGAAATAATTACTCCTCTAAAAGATCCTATTCAAGCAAAATATAACGAAGAACATTATGGTATAAAAAGACCTAACGGCATTTTATTCTACGGTCCTCCCGGAACAGGTAAAACAACTATTGTAGAAAGACTGTCTGTTGAAGCAGGATTACCACTGCTTGAAGTTACAAGAGATTCTTTTGAATCTATATATGTAGGAGGTCCGGGGTTAAATCTGGCATGTGTTTTTGATTATGCTGCATCTATTGCAACAGAAGAAAAACCTGTAATCCTGTTTTTGGATGATATAGATACTATTATAAGTTCAAGAGATGATTCTACCGCAAGAGACAGCAGTAAAAAAGAACTTGGTATTATTTTCAAAAAACTTCAAGATGCACAAAAAAATAACATTATTGTTATGGCGTCTACAAATAAATACGACAAAAACGACAAAGCTTTGTTAAGACGTTTTAGGAATCAAATTTTTGTAGGATATCTTGATGATGAAGGAAGGCAATCTTTCTTCAAAAACAAACTTGAAGAAACTGACAACGGCAAAAAACTAGCTGCTAATCAAGAAGCTATTAACCAAATTGTAAAATTATCAAAAGGTTTCTCTACAAGTTCATTAGAAGATTTCGTTACAAAAGCTCGCAAAAAAGCTCAAATAGACTTCTACCATACTCGTGATATTGAACTTAAGGACTTTGAAGAAGCTATTGCAGAACCTGAAAGCCAAAACAAAAAAGAAAACGAAGAAATCTATAAGGCTAATGCTTCAAGAAAAATTATTGGTTTTTAATCTTTGATTATTGAGATTGTGTAATATTTAAATTATTACGCGGTTTCTGTTGCCAACTTTTAATAAATATGTAATAATGTAATTACTTTATACGAGTGTTTATTTTGTTCCTACATTTTTTATAAAAGGGAGAGTAAGCTCTCGATTAGTTGAAGTATACCCGTCGATACAAAATCGCCAGCGGGAAACGGATTTAATCAGGCACTCACCCACCTGCTCATAAGGCAGGAAACAAAATCACGCTCGTATAAAGTTTTTATTTTTGTTTAACAGTAAAAGAATGACTTTGTTCTACTAATTCAAGAATTTTATCATCAGCCAAAGTCTCATCTAATGTGATAGTTATCCAAGTCTTTTTGTTCATATGATACGCAGGATAGAAACCTCTTTCTTTTAGTAATGATTGAATCTCATCCGCATTTAGTTTCAAGTTGATTATTTCAATCGTTTCTTCCGCTTCACTTTTGGCGAGTTTAGAGCGTTTTATGTCACCAATCATTGCATACCATTTGTTATTGCTTTTGTTTTTAAATACACCATACCCCGGAAATTTTTCCCACATAAAGGCGGGATTATCATTGTATTTTACAATCATTTTGTTTGATATTCTGTTTGTTTGAGGAAATATAAAATAATTTTTATTAAAACATTTATCCCTGATATCTGTTAAAATTTTTTCATACTCACTGCGTACTTCTCCGACAAATGCGCCGGTTTGTTCTACCGCTCTTAGAGGAAGAAATTCATCATTATTCTCCATATCAATAACGTTTCCTGTTATTTCACCACTCTTTGTAAGTTCAATAACAGCTTTAAATTCCCCATCCTTAAACAACTGCTCATATACATATTTACTTTTTTTCTTAGTAAATCCATAATCAACAATTAATTCTAAATCAGGAACATATCTTTGAAAAATATCTGATTCTATACTCATAATTTACATTTTATCACTAATTTTTATAACAAGATATAAACAGGAGTTTGCGGAAAAATTAAAATTTTTCCAGCAAACTCTATTTTTAAAATTCTTCGTTAACTTTTGTAAAGAAAATTATAAACTCTGAAATTCGCTTGTTTTTTTTTACTTTATATACATGAGGTATAAGCATGAGTATAAGTAAGATAGATGGTAAGATTATTCAACCGACTGTTGCGGCAGATGAGAGTCGCGACAACAGCAGACTTCCAGGTGCCCTCAGCCACGGTACCGGCGGTAACGGTACTTATACTGCAGAGACAAAACTTACTCCCGCTGAAATCGAAAAAAGACAAAAGGCAATTAATCAAGCAATAAAAGAACATGCCGGAACCAGTGAAAAAACATATCTTGATTTTATTCAAAAACGCTACGGATACACGAAAGAAACTTTTTTAGAATTAGATAAGCAAGAATTCGCAAGAATTTTAAATGAATGCAATGAAACAATTGAAGAATCAATTGACGCTGCTCTTTCAAGTTCAAGAGTAACTAATATGAAGGCTTTTATGCAAATTTCAAGAGAAGCTGCTAAAGTTGGCGCAGATTTTGAACTTGCTTCAGAAATTGCAATTTTTAATAACAAAAAAGACATTAAAAATGTAACAGACATAGTTACGACAGCTCAACAAACAATTACGTATGGTGCAAACCTTGATACATCCGTAAGTTTTGCTTCAACAATTAACGGACAATCTTTATTAGAAATTATTAACGGAGATAATACAGGGAATTCAAGGAAATATACAAAATACAGCGATTTACCGAGAGATGAATTTAAAACCATAATTCAAAATTTGGTAAATCAATATTCTGCCCAAAATTCAAATGACCCTGCTGCAAAATTGGCAGTAATGAGGTCTTTAATAGAACGTTTGGGGGTACAAGATGAAACGGATGTCAAATTTGTATATGATGTATTTTGTGAATCAAATCCTGATGTAAAACAAAACTTTTCTTTATTGGAAAGCTTAATTAATAATTTTAATAATAATCCTGAAGCTTTAAATAAATTTTTATCAAATGGATATTTTAATCAAATCCTTTTAGAAAGAAACTTTAGCGAAAGCCAAGTTAATCAAATCACTTATCAAAGTGCAGGAATTATGTATGACGGTGAAAATCCGAATCTTGCCAAAGATTCTATAGATTTGATGAACAGTTTAAGCAGCTATGGTTTTGAAAAATACTATGATGAATTAAAAAAACAAGCCCCTAATACATATACACAAGCTCAAAAAGATTTTATTGCTGATGTGGAAAAATATCAAACATTAAAAGCAGCAAAGAAAAACGGAACAATTAATGCAGAACAAGAAGAATGGTTAAATAATTTTTCTCAAAGAATGGGTATTGTCGAAAATCTCGGTAATACTTATGGTGCAGCAATTGCTACATATGATGAAAGCGGAAAATTACTCCAAGAATTCAAAGAACTTTGTCCTGACAGATTTAGTGCAATCTTAGACAAATTTGTTGAATATGTAAAAACAAATCCTGATATTAAATTTGACCAAGAGTTTTTAGATAATTTAACCGACGGAAAATTTTCTGAAAAGCTTTTATCATCGTCAGCAGCCGCAGGTAATAGCGATTCCGTTTCAGGCAGCGGCTTTGGGTTTGCAAACAAACCGACTGCCCCTGTAGTAACCGCTATTATACCTGTTATTCCTGAAAACAATGAATATACAGTTGTTTACGATAAAAAAGATCCTAAAATTAATCTTTCCTCAAACAATCAAGAAAGAAATGCTTTTTCTTTTACAAATTTGGCTTGTTTATCAGAAGAAAATATTCGTTTAGGACTCAAGTTAGGTTTTATAAAAGTATCAGAAATATACCAAAATTGTAAAAATTTAAGCAGCAATTACGGAAAAATTGCAACAGAACTCATCTCAAGAATTGCATCAGATAATCAAAAAATACTTGCTATAGCAAATCTGGGAAGTAATACAGCAAAACGTGAGTTAATAGCTCTTCAGGGCTTAAAAATTAATCCGGAAGATGAAAACATACTTGGATTAGATGCTGCTAATAGAAATATTCTTAAAATACAACAAGAGTCATTATCTTCATAATTTTATTTTGTTACTACGTAAGATACCCATTGGTCTTGAGTAATAGTATCGATTATATTTAATCCTTCTCTTTTTATTGCTTCAAGAACAACATCTTTCTTTTCATCCAAAATTCCGCTTAAAGATAATATTCCATTATCTTTCATGATATTTTTTAAATCACCCATAATCTCATACAAAACGTTATGCAAAATATTAGCGCATACAAAATCGTATTTTTCTGAAAGTTTATCTGCCGTTTTTAGTTCAAAAACACAATCTTTTTCATGGTTCTTTTCTGCATTTTCTCTTGCTACATCAATTACGGTAGGATCATTATCGCATCCGTATGCACAGGCTGCACCAAGTTTTTTAGCGAGTATTGCAAGTATGCCTGAACCGGTTCCGATATCAGCCATTTTATCGCCTTTTTTAAGATACTTTTCTAAAGCCTTCATGCACAATTGAGTCGTTTGGTGAGTTCCTGTTCCAAAAGCACATCCTGGGTCAAGTGTAATAATGATTTCGCTTTCTTTTGTTGGTGTATAGCTTAACCAGCTTGGTACGACTGCAATTTTATCTGTTACGTGAGTTACTGTCCATTTTTCTTTCCACTTTTTTGACCAGTCCTGATTTTCTTTTTCATCTAAAGTAATTTCCCAGCTTCCGAGTTCTTCATCCGTAAAACCTCTCGATTTCAGCAATTCTCGTTCTGTTTTTAAAACTTCTATCGGATTTTCATTTATGTCTGTTAAAAATACCCTTAAAGTCCCTTCCGTTGTTGCCGTCATAACTAAATCTTTGTATGTTTCTTCCGCTAAAACAACACCTTCACAAGCCAAGTTAGTAAAACAAATGTCCGATACTATTTCTTCCATATTTGGATTGATTGCAATTTTTAATTCATAATAATTACTCATAACACCTCACGAAACTACTTAACGATTATAGCATATACACAAGTCTTTCAATAACAGATTTTTTATGATATCTTTACGATAAAAGGAGTTTATATGAATAAAATTACTGTGGATAAAGAAAAATGCGTTCAATGCGGTTTATGCGTAAGTGATTGTATTTCGAAATGTATAGAACTTGATCAAGATAATTATCCAAAGATGACTCACCCTAATCGTTGTCTTGCTTGCCAACATTGTATGGCAATTTGTCCTAAATGTGCATTATCATTCAATGGTAAAAATCCTGAAAATTCAGAAGATGTATTTCAAGGTGATGTTCTATCTTTAATAAAATCGAGACGCAGCATCAGTCAATACAAGCAGGAAGAACTATCACAAGAAGAACTTAATAAAATTAAAGCGATGCTGCCGTATATTCCGACAGGATGCAATTCTCACAAGCTTCATTTTTCTATTGTAGAAAAAAGAGCAGTTATGAATGAATTAAAAACTAAGGTTAACACAAGACTCATTAAACTTTTAAATAACAAAGTTCTATCACCGCTTGTAAAACATTTTGAAGTATACAAAAATTCTTTTGAAAGAGGCGAAGATATAATCTTTAGAGATGCTCCGCATATGATAGTTGTATCTTCACCTATAACAGCTCCTTGCGCTCCTCAGGATCCTGTTATTGCATTGAGTTATATAGAACTTTATGCACAAAGTATGGGAATAGGTACTTGTTGGTGCGGATATGCGGAAATTTGCATAAAACTATTTCCGGAGTTGTGTGATATTTTAGAAATCCCAAAAGGGTATACACCTGTATATGCAATGCTTTTAGGCAAGCCTGCGGTTAACTATCAAAGAGTAACACAGCCGGAACCTTACACTATTTCAGAGATTAAAGACGTAATTGTTAAAGATTCTTGCTGGTGGTGCAAAACAAAACGCTTAATAACAAACTTTATCAGAGGATAAGCGAAGTAAAACATCATTAGTCGGTATTGCTATTTTTCTTATTTTCTCTTAAAATTTAAAAGCAGGATATACATAGAAAAGGGGATATATTTATGAGCGGACACTCAAAATGGTCAACGATTAAACATAAAAAAGCAAAAACAGACTCTTTAAGGGCTGCAGAGTTTCAAAAGTATTCAAGAGAATTGATAGTTGCATCAAAACTAGGCGGTCCAGATCCTGCCGGTAACTTTAGATTAAGAACCGCAATAGAAAAAGCCAAAGCGGCAGGTCTTCCGAATGACAACATTAAAAGAGCAATAGAAAAAGGCTCGGGAGCCGGTAACAACGAAAATTATGATGAAATGACATATGAAGGATACGCTGCAGGCGGTGTTGCCGTTGTAATTGAAGCTATGACCGATAACAAAAACAGAACGGCTGGCGATATCAGAAGTTATTTTACAAAATTTAACGGCAATCTCGGTGAAACCGGTTGCGTAGGTTGGATGTTTGATAAAAAAGGATGCATTACTTTCGAAAAAGATGCAGTTGATTTTGATGCACTTTTTGAAGCTGCAATTAATCTTGACGCAGATGATATTGTCGAAGAAGAAGATGAATACAAAGTTTATACATCTGTTCCTAATCTACAGCCGGTTGCCGAAGGACTGGAAAAAGAAGGCTTCAAATCAGTAACAGCAGAATTTACACGAATACCGCAAAATACTATTGAGGTAACAGACGAAAAAACAGCTGTTAACATAATGAGATTACTCGGCAGACTTGAAGAACACGATGATGTTCAGAATGTATATGCAAACTTTGACATAGATGATGATTTGATGTCAAAAATCGAAGAACAATTATAATAAGTACATAAGGAGATTTTGATATGATGAATATGATGAATATGATGAAACAAGCTCAAAACATCCAAAAAAAATTAAAGGATACTCAAGATGAGTTGAATAAAATGGATATATCGGGTGAAGCAGGAAACGGTTCAGTAAAGGTTATTTGTGATGGTAAAGGTGTGTTCAAATCAATAAAACTTTCAGCTGAAGCAATTAATCCGGAAAATCCTTCTTCTGTTTCTGAAGACAGCATTGAAATGCTTGAAGATTTGATTACAGCAGCTATAAATCAAACTTCAGGTAAAGCCCAAAAGGTTATGGAAGAAAAAATGAAAGCTGTAACCGGCGGTATTTCAATCCCCGGATTATTCTAGTGGTAGGGGTAAATGAGGGATGACGGAGCTTCGTCAAGTTACTCCGCCTGTTGAAAAAGGGGGTAAATGAGGGATGACGGAGCTTCGTCGAGTTGCTCCGCCTGTTGAAAAAGGGGGTAAATGATTTATCCAAAATCTATAGCATCATTAATAGAACAATTCCAAAAATTCCCATCCGTTGGTCCAAAGTCGGCTCAAAGGATGGCATTTCAAGTTCTAAAAATGCCGATAAGCGAAGTTGAGAAATTTGCAAATGCGATTCTTGATGCAAAAAGAAACGCAAAAACGTGTGAGATTTGCTATAATATATCAACCCAAAGCCCTTGCGAAATTTGTTCTTCTACTTCAAGAAATCGCTCGGTTATATGCGTTGTAGCTGAAACAAAAGACTTAATTGCGATTGAAAAAACAAACGAATACAGAGGTTTGTATCACGTTTTGCAAGGTTTAATATCACCGATTGACGGAATTGGCGCAGAGGATATCAGAATTAAAGAGCTTTTAAACAGACTGACAGATGAAACTGTTCAAGAAGTTATACTTGCGCTTTCGCCGTCTGTTGAAGGGGAAGCAACAAGTTTATACTTAACAAAGCTTATTAAGCCTTTTGGAATTAAAATTTCACGAATCGCATTTGGGCTTCCTGTAGGTGCCGATTTGGAATACGCAGATGAAGTCACTCTTGCTCGTGCGATTGAAGGCAGAAGAGAATTGTAAAAAATACCCGCAAAAATTTTTTTTACGCGTTTTATTAAGAGTATGAATATACGGTTTTCAAATATAAATTTTGGCGAAAAATATCCGACAGGCAGAGTCTTAGAAATAACAACCCGCAAAATATTTGAACCTGACGGAGTAAACGGTTATATAGAAACGTTAAAGCAGATACATGGCAACGTTCCCAGATATACAGGTAATCAGGGATATAAAAAATATGCTGAAATTATCGGTGAAAAAATTACTGCTAAATATCCCGAATTAGCGCAGGCTACCAAAGATATTCTTGATATTGCGTCACAAAACAACTATACTCGTGCAAAAGAACTTAGGATAAAAATACAACCGATTTTAGACAGATTGGATAAAGAAGTCGATATTGTTATATAAAAACCTTCTTACATTTTATTTTACCGTTTTTCAGTTCTCCGATTCCTGCAATATTGTTGCTGCTTACTAAAACAATAATACCGTTTTGAAGCTCATTATCGGGTTTAATTTCCATTCCGTGTGATACAAGCTCAAGTTCTTTTGAATTAAGTTCATATTTAGGATAATTTAAATAATCTAAGGGAGTTATCAGGTTTTTGTTCACTTGTTCCAAATTTTGAAGTTCATCCAATTTAACGGACTTATTTATCTCAAATAAACCTGCCTTAACTCTTGTTAATTTAATTAAATGACCATATACGTTTAAGGATTTACCTATGTCATTTGCAAGCGAGCGTATATATGTTCCTTTTGAACACGCTATGTATAATTCAAGCTGTTTTTTATCTTGGTTATAATTTAATATTTTTAGCTCACTTATTGTTACTTTTCGAGGCTGAATTTCTACTTCTTCACCCATTCGTGCGTATTCATAAAGCTTCTTGCCTTTAACTTTTATTGCGGAATATATTGGCGGAAGCTGTAAGATTTCTCCTCTAAAATTGTTTAAAACAGTTTCTATTTCATCTAAAGTTACTATTTTATCGGAAAAATTTACTCCCTCGCCTTCATTATCAAAAGTTGTTGTAGATTCTCCTAACTGAATGATTCCGATATAAGCTTTATCATCATCAAGATATTCTATAAGACGCGTGGCTTTTCCGATACAAATAGGTAAAACCCCTTCCGCAAACGGATCTAATGTTCCTGTGTGCCCGATTTGTTTAACCTTTGTAACACGTCTTAAGGCAACAACAACATCATGTGAGGTTTTGCCTTTAGGTTTATATACATTAAGAAATCCAAACATTATTTAATCTCACCTTTAGAGATTTTATCAATAAGGTCAAGCACTCTGGAACCTTTTTCAAGCCCATCGGAGAAAACGAATTTTATCTCCGGAGTAACACGCAAACGTATACGTTTGCCGACCTCATATCTTACTTTTCCGGTATTTCTTTCAATTATTTCTTTATCTTTTTCCACTTGTTCAGGAGAACCCAATACGCTATAAATAACTTTAGCGTAAGAATTATCGTGAGAAACTTCTACATCAACAACCGAAACAACTCCTTCAAGTCCTCTGACTTCTTTTCTTAAAATGTCTGATATATCGCGCATTAATTCTTTTCTTACACGCTCATTTCTTAAAGTTGTCATAATCCTTCTCCTTTAAAGCTGTCTATCTTCTACATTATAACATAAATAATCCAAGGCAATTATATACCACTTACCACAAAATAAGACTAAAACTCCATTATTATGAAGGTTTTAGCCTTTAATTTTTCCGCAAACTCAAATACGTTATTTTTTAAGGCAGGAGAGGAGTTTGTGGTAACTTGTATATAATTGCCTAATCCAATTATTAATTAATGATTAATTTTAGTTGATTTTTTCAAAATAATATTAAAATAAGAATAGAGACAGAGGATAAACTAAAAGTTTACCTTATCTTAAAGCTCTTTCTAAACAAGAAAGAATATTCACGGAGTTATAAATATGATTAATTTTGAAAAATTTACAAACTATTCTCAAGAAATAATTTTTGCTGCGAATGCAAAGAAAGATTTTTATAAAAATACTGAAGTTCAGCCAGAACATATTGTAATGGCTATGATTGAAGATAAAGGAATTGCGAAAGATTACTTAACTGAGTTAAAGCTTTTAAATCAAAGCTTTATTAATGAGATTGTCGCTAAGATTAAATCATTTCCGACAATTGCAACACCGTCAGGCGGACAGCAAGTATTCTTATCAAGAGATACCAACACAATTTTAGAGATTGCAACTCAAGAGGCTGAAAATCTAAAGGATGAGTTTATCGGGATTGAATGTATATTACTTGCATTTACAAAACTTGAAGGCTCTAATAATATTACAGAGCTTTTAAAAAAACATGGTGTTAATACAAATTCCGTTCTTAACGCTATGAGAAAGATACGAGGTAACAAAAAAGTGGACAATAAAAATGCTGAAGAAAATATGAAGGCACTGGAAAAATATTCTACAGACCTTACGGAACGAGCAAGAAAAGGGAAATTGGATCCTGTTATAGGAAGAGATGAAGAAGTCAGAAGAATTATTCAAGTCTTGAACAGAAGAACGAAAAATAATCCGGTTTTAATAGGTGAGCCCGGAGTCGGCAAAACTGCTATAGTAGAAGGACTTGCACAAAGAATAATACGAGGTGATGTTCCTGAAAGTTTAAAAGAAGTCAAATTAATCTCACTGGATTTAGGTGCATTAGTGGCAGGTGCAAAATTCAGAGGTGAATTTGAAGAACGTTTAAAAGCTGTTTTAAAAGAAGTTCAAGAATCAAACGGCGAGATTGTAATGTTTATTGATGAACTTCATACTGTTGTCGGTGCAGGAGCAACTGAAGGTTCAATGGATGCAGGAAATCTTCTTAAACCTATGCTTGCAAGAGGCGAACTCAGAACTATCGGTGCTACAACCGTTAACGAATACAGAAAGTACATCGAAAAAGATCCGGCTCTTGAAAGACGTTTTCAGCCTGTACTTGTTGACGAACCTTCTGTAGAAGATACAATATCTATCCTGAGAGGATTAAAAGGTAAATATGAAGTTCATCACGGAGTTAGAATTCTGGATAGCGCACTTATTGCGGCAGCTCAGCTTTCAGACAGATATATTACTGACAGATTTCTTCCTGATAAAGCAATAGACTTAATTGATGAGGCAGCTTCAGCTTTGCGTATTGAAATTGATTCAATGCCTGAAGAAATTGATGTTATGATGAGGCAAAAAATCCAGCTGGAGATTGAAAGAGAAGCTTTAAAGAAAGAGACATCTCCTGAAAGCATTGCCAAAATTGATAAATTGACTTCCGAGATAGATGAACTGAACAGTAAAATTGATGCTCTAAAAGCTCAATGGGAAGTAGAAAAAAATACAATTACAGGCGAAGCAGGCATAAAAGAAGAAATTGATAAAGTAAAAACAAAGATTGCTGAAGCAGAAAGAAATACTGACCTCCAAACAGCTGCAGAACTTAAGTACGGGAAGTTAATGGAGCTTGAAAAGAAATTACAATCTATTCAAGGCAAAGAAAAGAGTGAAAATCGCTTGTTAAAAGAGGAAATAGACGGTGACGACATTGCCGCTATAGTTTCAAAATGGACAGGAATACCTGTTACAAAACTTGTAGAATCAGAGATGCAAAAGCTCTTAAGAATGGAAGACGTTTTACATAAACGCCTTATAGGTCAAGAAGAAGCTGTTAATACTGTATCTGACGCAATTCGTCGAGCAAGATCAGGTCTGAAAGATCCAAAACGTCCGATTGGTACCTTTATTTTCTTGGGACCAACTGGAGTTGGTAAAACAGAGCTTGCAAAAACATTGGCAGAATTCCTGTTTAATGATGAAGATGCAATAGTAAGAATTGATATGTCTGAATATATGGAAAAACATAACGTTGCACGTCTTGTCGGTGCTCCTCCGGGATATGTAGGATACGAAGAAGGCGGCCAACTGACTGAAGCCGTAAGAAGAAAACCGTATTCTGTTGTGCTTTTTGATGAAATAGAAAAAGCCCATCCGGATGTTTTCAATATTATGCTTCAAATATTTGATGACGGAAGATTAACAGATTCAAAAGGAAGAACTGTTGATTTTAAAAACACTGTAATTATAATGACTTCAAATATAGGAAGCGACATTATCCTAGAAGATTCTCTTAACAATCCGAGCGGTAATTTTGAAGATACAAAAGAAAAAGTTAATGCCGTAATGCGAGAAAGATTCAAACCGGAATTCTTAAACAGAGTTGATGAAACAATATTCTTTAAAGGCTTAACGATGGCACAATTATCGTCTATTGTTGATATTCAAATTGAAAATTTAAGAAAGCTTCTGAAAGACCACAACATGACTTGCGAAATAACGGAAGATGCAAAAGAATTGCTTGCACGAAGAGGATTTAATCCTATATACGGCGCAAGACCGTTAAAACGTGTAATTAGGCAATTAGTTGAAAATCCTTTGTCAAAGTTAATCTTGGGACAAAAGTTTATTGACGGTGATGTTATAAAAATTGGTGTCAAAGATGATGAATTAACTTTTGAAAAGTAAACTTGGTAAGCTAAAAGCTTCTACCTCTACCAACGTGAGAGGTAGGAGTTTACTTCTTCCGATGAGGATAAGATGTCCGAAGGACAGATTAGGGGTAATCTCTTCCCCAGTTGGGGAAGGAATAGAATCTCTATATAAAAGCGCAGCTTGAATATCTGAGATTCAGGATGGGGAATTTTATTGACTAATTATAAATCCTGCTTTTCTCATTCGGGATAAGATGTCCGAAGTACAGATGAGGGGGAAGATATTTACAAACAACCTCTTACTCAAATTTTAGATTTTCAAGCATAGCTCTCAAATCAAAATTCTTCCCTTTCCCGTTGGTAGAGGTAGAAGGTGATAAATAAATAATGACGAAGTTACGTCAGACTGGTCCGGTAACTTAAGAATAAAACAAATAACTACTTATTTGCAAACAAAGATTCACAAATATTTGTTTGCGGAACATAGTCATATTCATTCATTTCAGCATCAGCTATAATTTTAGAACGTTTTTTGCGGAATAACATATCAATAAATGCTTCCAATCTCGTAATAAAACCTGCTTCGCCTGTTTGTTCATCAATAGTCAGAACAAGAATCGGTTTACCAAATTCTTTTGCCTTTCTTGTAATTCTGTCCACCATCAAAGAATCAGGACCGCATCCAAAAGCATTTATAGAAATGATTCCGTCGATTTTATTATCCTTTAAATAGTGACCTGCAGCTCCGGTCATTTCGTGTTCATTAGCCCAATACTTTTTCTGCCCTAAAGCAGCTATACCTTCTGTCATCTGCTCATCTGTGAGCTGAAGAGATGTGAATACTTTGACATCCATCTTTTCGAGTTTATCAAATATTTTCATAGTTGCACGCTCATCATACATATTATATCCGTGAGAGATTAGCGCAACATTGATTGGTGCTTCTTTCTTGTTTTCATTTTCTTCAATAAATATTTTACCGCTAAGAGCGTAGTGCATAGCTTTTTTGTAGTTCATGCCTGCACGAGCCATAACTAAAAAGTTATTATAAACTTTCCAACCTTGTTTTGAAGCTTTTTTAATTTCATCAAAATTAGTTATACCAAAAGGTTTTACCGCTTCTTTAAGAAATTCATATAATCCCTGATTTTTAGCGGATTTATCTAATGTAGGCTCAATAATATTAACATCTGCTTTAATAACATTTCTGACTAAATCCGGCAATCCTCTGATTTTAGAACAATTATAAATCTTTGGAGCAATAGACTGTAAAGACGGCACAAAAATGTTTTTAACCCCTTTTGATATCAGATTCAAAATATGTCCTAAATATATTTTAATTGGCAGACAAGTTTCGGTTACAACTAACGCTGCGCCATCAGACATTGTTTGCTTGGTGGTAGGATCGGATAATACGATTTTAATTCCTAACGCATTAAAGAATCCGTACCAAAACGGATAATTGTTATAAAAAGACATACCCCTTGGGATACCGATAATTTTTTCTAATTCCATAAAAATAAGTTTTCCTTTTAGTCATGTATCAAAAATATGCTACACCAAATGAGAACAAAAGTCACGAATTCTTGTAATATTGTTAAGTAATTGATATAATTTATTTATGAAGATTCTAGGTATAGACCCCGGTATGGCAATTGTAGGGTACGGATTGGTTGAAATACAGAATGAAAAACCAGTACTGATAGCATCCGGCTCAATTCAGACAGACAAAAACTTATCGGATTCCAAAAGATTATTAGAAATTTTTAACGACTTGTCAACAATTGTAGAGAAATATAATCCGGATTGTGCATCTGTTGAGAATTTGTTTTTTTTCAAAAACCAAAAAACAGTTATTCCTGTTGCTGAAGCAAGGGGTGTAATTCTTACCGTGCTCGAAAAATACACTATTCCTACGTATAGTTATACTCCAATGGAGGTTAAGCAAGTTTTAACAGGGTATGGAAGGGCTGAGAAAAAAGAAGTCGAACAAATGGTAAAAATAGCACTGGGAACAGAAAAACTTCCAAAACTTGACGATACAGTTGACGCTATTGCAATTGCCATTTGTCATTCAAGAAATGTTATCTAACTGGGATTGTGTGACAAACAAAAAAATGACAAACTTTCAATTAGTTACACAGTTGACCTTAAGTGTTTGAAACTATTCTCAGGATATTGCAGTGATAATTTTGGTTATCATACTATCTCAACTGATAAACATGCAGTCGCCGTAACTGTAGAATCTGTATTTATTCTGAATAGCTTCTCCATACGCTTTGAATATAAAATCTTTTCCCGCCAGTGCGCTTACTAGCATTAATAATGTTGATTTTGGCAAATGAAAATTGGTAATCAATTTATCAACAACTTTAAAATCATAAGGCGGATAAATAAATAATTCTGATGCGGATTTGCATTCTTTTATGCAGCCAAATTGCTTAAAAGCGGTTTCTAAAGTTCTGACTGTAGTTGTTCCAACCGCAACTAACTTTTTGCCTTCAGATTTTGCACGATTTATTAATTCCGCTGTTTCTTTTGAAATCTCAAAACTTTCGGAATCCATTTTGTGATCAAGTACGTTGTCGCATTTTACCGGCCTAAAAGTACCTATTCCGACATTTAAAGTTACATACCCTATTTCTACACCTTTTGCAGATAATTTTTTTAAAATATCTTGAGTAAAGTGTAAACCCGCTGTAGGAGCAGCAACAGAACCTTCATCTTTTGCATATACTGTTTGGTAGCGTTCAAAATCAAGCTTTTTTAATTCTTCGTTCGTCATTTTTCTTTCTATATAGGGCGGTAGAGGAATGTTACCGACTCTGTGAAGAATGTCTAAAATGTTTCCGTCGTAAATCATTTTTACAAGCCATTTACCGTCATCCGGAAGAGATTTTAGGACTTGAACAGAAAGTTCTTCTGATATTTTAATAATAGTATCTGGCTTTACTCTTTTTGACGGCTTAATAAGGACTTCCCACTCTTTATTCTCTTTTTCTTTAAGAAGAAAGACTTCTATTTTTGCGCCGGTATCTTTATATCCATATAAACGAGCAGGAATAACTTTTGTGTTATTAAGAATCAAGATATGACTGTCATCAAGATAGTTAACAATGTCATAAAAATGCTTATGATGAATTTGCTTTCCGCTCCTGTCAAGAACCATCATACGTGAATTTTCACGTTTCTCAGCAGGAGTCTGCGCAATTAATTCTTCCGGTAGTGTGTAATCAAACTCTGAAACTAACATAGCTATATTATAAAATAAACATCTGAATATTTACACAAAACTTGAAAAAAAATTTTGTTATTGGTATAGTCGTGAATAAGAAAGACTGTTTTATGAACGGAGCCGTCTTTAACACAACTGAATAATATATGCGCCCATAGCCCAGCTG
>CADBTL010000135.1 GCA_902797575.1 uncultured bacterium | reverse complement strand
TTTTCTGTTCGTGGTTATTACTTAAACTTGAAAGAAACGGACATTTATATAAATATTTACCCCTGATGTTTGTAATTACTCTTGTTTACCCCAGAGTAGATGTAGACTATAATTCAATAATAAATTTATCTTATACACAAAAATATTTAGCGTGTTTAGGATACGTTTTTAACGGATTTATTCATTTCTTTTCTTTGTATGTTTTTGGAATGTTTTGCTCAAAATACAAAGAAGTTATTGATAAGTTTTACCAAAATCGTATCATCATTTGGATTTTAATGCTGATAACAGCCTGTTTGAATGTATATTTATCTTATAAAGGTGTTTATTCAAGTTTTACTGTGTCAAAGACTTTCCTGACAATACTTGTTTTAGGATACTTAAAATATTACGATAATTGGATTATGACAAAACCATTATTAAATAAAACTTTGGATATTATAGCAAAATACAGCTTTGGACTATTTTTTGTTCATTGGTACTGGTTTTTTGTTTATAACCAAATTTTTAACCTAGACAAAGTTATTCCTCTAAATGATAATTATATTGCCGTTTTTGGGATTGTTATTATAAGGTTTTTAACAGTAACAATTCTTTCTATGCTTTCCTTGTATTTAGGTAAAAAGATAATTCTATTAATAAACAAAAACGCAAATACAAGAATGTTTTTAGGAGTATAGAAATATTTTTATTCACGCTTACCCCTCCACATTTACCCCTTCCTAACAATATACTAACAATTCTAATTTATACTTAGGATAAAAGGGTAAAAAGAATTAGCAATAAATAGAATGAAATATAAATGCTTCTTCATAAAATGAAGAAAAAGGATATGTAAATGATTGCAGGAATAACCCCAATTAACTTTAAATCTAAAGAAACAACTAAACCCAGCGTTAAATCAGTTATAGGTGCGTTCGGAGGAACGGCAATACCTTTAGCAATAATTATGAAACAAAGAAAAATTAAAAATCCGCTTAAAATGGAATATGGTCTGCAGGATATGCTGATACTTTCAGCAACTTCTGTCGGAGGTGGTGTAACAGGAGGTATGATAGGGGAAGATAAGCATACACAGAAAAGTCAACTAAAAGAAGGCGTTTTTCAATTTTTAAATGCATCAATTCCTACTTGGATTATAGGCGGAGTTCTTAAACTTCCTGAATCAAGCAGCCGATTCAATAATCCTGCAACAAAAATATTTTCTGTTTTTGGCGGTCTTATTGTAGGTATGTTTGGTGCAGCACATGTTTCAAATCTTATTTTCGACCCTAAAGACAAAGAACCTGATAGGAAACTGACCTTTAAAGATTGTATTGTAAACGCTGATGATGTTTTGGGAGCTTTGGTGTTAGCAAAATTTCCGCTTATAGAGAAATTACATTTAGATAAATTATTACCTGCAATATATGCGTATTGTGGTATTCGTGCCGGTAATGCTCGATAAAACAGACAAAGAAAGAAAGGAAGTATGATGGATATTTTTTCAATATTTACGCTTATCGGAGGACTTGCATTTTTTCTTTTTGGGATTTCTTTGATGTCCTCAGGATTAGAAAAAATTGCAGGGGGCAAATTAGAACTGCTTTTAAAGAAAATGACCTCAAATCCCATTAAAAGTTTTGCACTTGGTGCGTTTATAACAGCTGTTATCCAATCATCTTCTGCTGTTACCGTCATGTTAGTCGGACTTGTCAATTCAGGAATTATGAATTTATCCCAAACTGTAACGATTATAATGGGAGCTAATGTGGGAACAACAATTACCGCTTGGCTTTTGAGCTTAACAGCTATTCAAGAAAGTGCAGGTTGGTTTTTTAAACTCTTAAAGCCGGAATCTTTTTCACCAATTCTTGCGTTTGTCGGAATTTGCTTGATTATGATATCAAAGAAAAACAGTAGAAAAAATGCAGGCTCTGTTTTAATGGGATTTGCGATTTTAATGTATGGTATGGAACTTATGTCAGGCGCAATGGCACCATTAGCAGACGTTCCGCAATTTAAAAATATGATGACTGCTTTTTCTAATCCGATTTTAGGTTTAATAGCCGGTATAGTTATTACAATGATTATTCAAAGTTCATCCGCTTCTGTTGGTATTTTACAAGCATTATCCTTAAGCGGAAGTGTAACTTGGGGAGCTGCAATACCAATTATTTTAGGACAAAACATTGGAACATGCATTTCAGCAATTTTAGCGAGTATTGGGGTAAACACTAATGCAAAAAGAGTTGCAGGAGTGCATATTATTTTTAATATCTTAGGTGTTTGCATTTATTTACCGATATTATTGTTTATTCAATCTTTTTTTAATCTAAAATTTTTCAATACTAATATTAATCCCTTTGGGATAGCAGTCTTTCACACTATATTTAATATTTCAATAGCTTTTATTTTACTTCCTTTTGCTAAAATTATTGAAAGACTTGCAGTTAAATATATTTCTGATAATCAAGCAAAAACAGATAAAACGGTTTTTCTTGACGAAAGATTATTGTTAAATCCCTCATTTGCTATATCAGAAGCTTTTAGAAAAACTCTAAATATGGCAGAACTTGTTGAACATAATCTCAAATATTCAACAAAAATGTTAAAGAATTTTCACCAAAAGAAAGCTGAACAAATTAGAGAAAATGAGGTACAAATTGATACTTATGAAGATAAACTTGATGTTTTTCTATTGAAACTTTCAGGGAGAGAACTTGCTGATGAAGATAATGAAAAAATATCACAAATGCTTCTTACTATAGGGGATTATGAAAGAATTGGCGACCACGCAAGCAATATTCTTAAAATTGCTGAAAAGTTAAATGATATGGATAAAAATTTATCAGAGGAAGCAATTATTGAATTAAAAACGATAGTTAATGCTGTTTTAGAAATATATTTAATTGCACTAAATTCTTATGCAGAAAATGATTTACAACTCGCTTATA
>CADBTL010000134.1 GCA_902797575.1 uncultured bacterium | reverse complement strand
GTAAAAGTTTTAAATTCTAAAATTTCTGAAACTCGGTCATATAAATGTCTATATTTTCCCAGTTTCTGCTTTGCATTTTGCATGCCTATTAATACAACCGGCACACATGCTAAATCATGAATATCTCTTAATGTTTCAACAACTCTTAATCTATCAACTAAATAATCCACTTCATCAACAACTATGACTTGAGGATGCAATCTCAAATGAGCAATACATTGTTCCATTAAGTCCGACATCTTTCTTGATGGAGATTCTCCAAGTTCAATAACAATACTTTCCAATAACCATTTACTTGTCATCCTGTTTTGTGCTCTTATATACACAGCATCATTTTGGTTTGCCCACCATATTGCGGTTTGAGATTTCCCAAGTCCGGGATCTCCATATATTAATCCCATTTTTGGTACTTCATTGGATTTATCAAGCAATCTGCCCATTAATCCTGTAAATTTCTTTACATTGCTGGTTTTAACAAAAGTTTTATTCATTGATAACCTCCTTAGTGTCATTACAATATATCAAATTGTATTCATCAGTTTTTTCATAGTTTTTTAACCAAATTTTTTCATCTTTAGTCAATAAATCTTTTTTTAATAAATATTCATATCTTTCATAGTTGTCTTTAAAACAGCCATTTGAGTATTTTTCTTGAAAATCTTCTTTTTTGACGGTTCTAAATTTTTTTAGATTATCGTACTCCTGCTTTTCTACTAAATCAGTAGATAATAGTGGGAGACAAACTTCATCTCTTTTTAATTGTCTTATGTATTCTTGTTCAGTACGCTGCTCCAATTTTTTCTTTAATTTTGTACGCTGTTTTAAATCTTCAATATCCTTAACATCGCCAAAATAATTTGCTAAAGGGTGGATTGTTTCAACTCTGTTAGCAATACAGATAAATTCACCATTTGTTTTATATACTTTAATAAAGCTCAAATCAAAAAGACTGTATTTAATTATTACATTACCTCTGTAACCATATAATGCTGCATCATAATAATCATTTTTCATGAATTTTATGCCATTTCTTCTTATTGTTTTAATTTCTCTTGCCATCATTAAATCATCAAGTTTTTCTATATTAACTCCTGCACCTTTTCCTGCTTCCAAAACTTCTCCAATTGTTTTACCTTTCACATTCGGACAAGGCGCAGCATAATGATAATTAAGCCACTGTTTTATTGCATATATAACTTGTTCTATTGTTGGGATAAAATCATTCGCTAATGATTTATGTAATTTTTCATTTCGTTTTAAACGTGCAGGCTTTTTAGCTATACTTGTACCGGTGTATGAAGGTAATAAAACTTCAAAGCTATCCTGAAATTCTCTAAAAAATCTTTCAATAGGCTTCGCTTTTGCATTATAAGGTTTTGCAAAAACAGGTTGAATTCCAAGATTTGAAAATAAACCTGATAAACCATTATCAACAAAATATTTTGCTCTGAATGCTTTGCCATTATCGTGATAAACATATTTGGGAACTTTTCCTAATGTTAAAATAGCATTTCTTAAAGCACTTGCTATACTCTGCGTATTTTCTTCTATCATTATCTCGAAACCAATTAATGCTGTAGATTTCCAATCCTGATACGCAACCATAGTAGCTCTTGTCTTTTTACCGGTATATGGATGAGCAACAAAAAATGCTAAATCATGTCCATCTCCAATTATTACATCTCCTACTTCTAATTTTGAAATATCTCTGGATATATATGGTATAACTTTATCATTTAATGCTTTTGAACCTTCTCTTGCAAGAATCCAAGTATCATAATGTTCTTTTTTGTACCTATCAGCGAATCTTCGGTATGTCATATCACAGCAAAATTTATTAAAACCTCTCTGCTTAAGTGTTATTTTGGTTATTTTTATAGCTTTACCAATATTAATTTGGTTTGGATGCAATAATACTTTTAAAAATAATTCTTCTTCAAGAGTAGATAATGCCGTCTTTTGGGTCTTATATCCAAAAGTATAATTATTTATTAAGCAATGCCAGTCATCATGGTTAATTCGCAAACGCTTATACCATTCATATATAGTACCAATAGCAACTTTACCGATTACATCAAATAATTCTACGCATATAAACCTTTCATTATATGAATCAATAAATTCTTTTCCTGCACTGGTTTTATTTTTCTTTTTGTATCTATATTCATTCCACTGTTTTATTAAATCATATTTTGCTAATGCTAATTTTTTCTGTTCTTCAGGAACAGGACTATAAACATCTGTTGCCGGTAAAAATTTTTCTTCTTCTTGTGTGAACTTTTCTTTAACATTTTCTTCAAGAGATGTTACTAATATTTCATAAGATTTTGAACACTTCCGAAAAACATATTTATTATTGCTTATAGCCTTGCGAATAGCTCTTTCTGAAACTCCTTTTAGCTTTGCAAGTTCTTTTGTAGTTATCCATTCTTTTGTAAGGATTTGCATGTTTTGTCTCCTATCTTATTCTTCTGTACAAGCTTGTCTTCGGCGCATATTTATAAAAACACATTTCATTAACATGCTTCAAATAACTAAAACAATGTTTTAGTTATCTTGAAAAATCACAAAAAATATGATATAAGGCATTTTTCATCAAACGGAACTAAACGGAACCTTTTTAAGTTCCGTTTGTAATATAATGTAGGAAAAGGGGATATATGAATCACGAATCAGAAAATAAAGAACCTGTCTGGGCAAAATATATAACTGAAGAAAATCTACCAACAGATGATCTACATTATTTAGCATCAATTATTGGCTTGGAAGCTACTAAAAAATTAATGTTTTATGCAGCAGGCGAAAAATTTTCTATTCATGCTCACTGTAATCAAAAATACAAGAAACAATACATAATAGATAATTTTGACGGAACAAAACAAAGTATGAATAAACTGGTTCG
>CADBTL010000133.1 GCA_902797575.1 uncultured bacterium | reverse complement strand
GAGCCGACCGGAACTGAAAGTTCAAAGGCGTAACTTTCCGAGCGTGGAGCAAATGCAAGACAAAATTTTAATTTTTCCGCAAACTCAAATTCAGTTGTACAAAAATTTGGTAAACTTATTCCCAAATCACAACTTTCTGCATCTGATTTAAAAGAGATTGAAGGAGCATCAAAAAAAATCTCTGAAAGGTTAAATATTCAGAAAGATACTTTTGTAAAATAGCAATCACTAGGATTCAAAAAGTTCGCTTATTTTATCAGCAATGTCTTTAGGATCAATCTCTTGAGTAATTTTATTTATATCCTGTGCCATTTGATATAATTTAGCTGCTTCTATTTTATCTCCGACAATTGATATTGCACGAGCCAAATTAAAGTGAGCAAGTGCATAATTTGGGTTTGTTTCAACAGCTTTTCTAAATAATTCGATTGATTTTTTTACTCTGCCTAAATCATCCAAATATATAACACCTAAGTTATTATATGCTATATCATAATTTTCATTATACTTTATTGCCAGTTCATATGACTTCATTGCCTCTTCAGTATCACCCTTACCCCAATATAAGAAGCCCAAGTTACAATGAATTTTTGCATTATGAGGCTGAAATTCTAAAGCTTGTCTATATATCTGCAATGCATTATCATAATCTTCTTTATCATAAAATGCACTTCCTAAATTCACGTAAATATCAATATCCTCAGGAGTCAAAACATATGCTGTTTGATAAGCCGAGATTGCAGCATCAGGATCAGCTTTGTTTTCTTGAAATACAAATCCCATTGTCTGTGCAATAATACTTGTCCAAGAAGGATTCGGATTCATAGTTATGGCTGTTTGATAGTTTGAGATTGCTAAATCAAACTCGCCTTTAATATAATAAATATTTGCTAAATTAGAATATAAATCAGGAATATTCGGAGCCATTGATATTAGTTTTTGATAAATATCAATTGCTTGATTATAATCACCCTGCTCTTCATATGCACGGCATAAATGTCTATGTGCAGCTATATTAAACGGATCAAGCCAAATAGCCATTTTATACTCTGTTATAGCATCCTCAAAATATCCCGTAGATAAATATATATCACCCAAAACGCAATATAAAGGTGCAAATCCTGGAGCTTCTTCTATCGCAGCTTTATATAATTCTACAGCCATACCATAGTTTTTTATTTGTATTGCATAAAAACCTTTTAAAAACAATGGCAAAAACTTTAAATATGCTACATTAGAAAAAATATTTTTAATGGCTATTTTATCAAAAGGTGCAAGTAAAATAGATATTAATTTTTCTTTAATTGCCTTTATTCTTGTTTTTGAGTTTTTAAATGAGAGTGCATTATATAGCTTATATAATAAATAATGTGCACTCGATGAACCAAATCTTGAGCATAAAACTGCTGCATCAGCTGCATCTATGGCATCAGTAAAATGTGCTTTTTTTACAAAAGTTTCTGCCAGCATATAATAAGCTTCATAATATCTGTTTTTCTTTTCTAACGCTGTTGTAAAATAATTTACAGCCTTATCTAAGTCACCTTTAAAATAAAAAGCCAATCCAAGTTTATAGAAAATTTCACAAGAATCAAGCAATGACTCTAACGCAAGTTGATATTCTGTAATAGCTTCATCTATATACTGACCTGAATTATAAATATCTAAATGCCATTTTAAGTATAAATCACCCATTCTTACATGCAAGGCAGGATTAGAAGGGTCTTTTTGCAAATCCATCTTGCATCTTTCTATTTGTGCATGCATTTTATTTCGTGTTCCAATATTTTCTTTTTCTTCTTCTATTGTTTTTTTCATTTCTATTCCTGAACAGAATTATTTGTATAAACGTACATATAATATAGTAATGTTTCGCGATCTTGCTCATTCATATTATACAACAAAGCAGTATATTCGTTCTTATATTCGGCATCAATTTCACTTATTGTTGCTCTGAATTTTATTGTACCATAATCCGGCGGCAAAATTAACTCACAATTTATATTATCTTCTATTTCAAATTTTTTATCACTATAAAACTTTACATAAGCTGTTGATAATTCAAAAGTTTTTGCATTAACTACGTCATCTCCCTGTTTTATTCTAAGTGTTCTTATAGCCTGTACAACAGGCATGTCAGAATCAGGTGTAAATTTTATTGCGTTATAATCAAGTTCTATTTCAAATTTTTCCTCTAGTGGAGATGTTATCACAACAGTATTAAAATCGATTGTTCCCAGCTTAGAAAAAACTTTTACAGTAAGAGGACTTCCGGCTTCTAAATACTCGACATATCTCATAAAATACTGTGGTAAATCAACTATGAGTCTGTCATCCTTAACTTCTGCAATTGAACACACCATCTCTATAAGCTTGTCTGACGTACTTATTAATATACTTAACTTTTGATTTTCTTGAATTAAGTCCATATGTTTATTATATTTGACATTTACATAAAAAACAATCTCTTTTATATTTATGTATATTGAGTTATAATTTTCTTGCTATGAATAACCTTTTAGATATACAAACTATCACATCTGCAAAAATACTTGTAGACACACTATCAAAGCTAGGGGTTGACAGCATTTTTGGATACCCTGGGGCATCTGTTTTAAGCATTTATAACGAACTCTCAAAAACAAATAATATTACACACTATCTTGTTCGGCATGAACAAGCTGCTATCCATGCTGCAGAAGGTTATGCAAGAACGAGTGGCAAAGTCGGTGTAGTACTTGTAACCTCAGGCCCTGGTTTTACAAATACTATTACGGGAATTGTTAATGCATACACTGATTCTACACCACTTGTTATATTAGCGGGAGACGTTTCTACCACCAATAAATCAGGTAAAGTTTTTCAAAGCGTTGATATTATTTCCATGACAAAATCATGCGCTAAAAAAGTCTATCTTCTTAGTGAAAATAGTGATATTAAACAAATTTTAGAAGAAGCTTTCATTATTGCAAATACAGGAGTAAAAGGACCTGTTGTTATTGCTCTTCCAAGAAATATTTTGGAAAGCACATATCAATGTAAAACCACTAATATTATAGAGAATGACTGTAAAATAAAAGATTATTCAAATGCAATAGATAAACTTAACCATTTATTATCCAACTCTAAAAAACCGCTGGTTCTTATTGGAGGTGGTGCAGCAAATGCTTATGAAGAAATTACAGAAATAGTATCGCAATACAAAATACCTGTAGTTTCTACTCTTATGGGAATCGGGATTTTCCCTTCCGAAAATGAACAATATATAGGAATGATTGGAATTAACGGTACTTATGCAGCAAATACAATTTTAAAAAATTGTGACTTGTTAATTTCTTTTGGTGCAGCATTTTCTGACCGTTCAACATGTAAAAAGACTGAGTTTAGCAAAAATACAAAAATAGTAAGTATAAATTTGAATTTAATTTCTGATGAATTTGAGCTTCAAATCAAAGCTGATGTTAAAGATTTTATGAAACAATATATGCATCATCAAATAGACTATAAAAGTAATAATGAATGGTTGAATCAGATTAAAGCAATCAAGTCAGAATTTATTGCTGATGATAATAGTGCGCATTGCCTGCATTCTTCATACGTTTTGGCAACTCTTTCAAACATTACTCAAAAATATGAACCTGTTGTTGTAACAGATGTCGGACAACATCAAATGCTAACTGCACAATTTTATAAATTTAATCAGCCAAGAAAATTCATAACATCAGGCGGATTAGGAGCTATGGGATTTGGGCTTCCTGCGGCAATTGGTGCACATATTGCCGATCCAAAAACTCTTGTTTTAAATATTACAGGTGACGGTTCATTCCAAATGAATCTTCAGGAACTTGCTACATGCAGAGAACATAATATTCCCGTCAAAATAATTATTATGAACAATGGATATTTGGGTATGGTACGCCAAATGCAGGAAAAATTTTATAAAAATTGTTACCAAGTTGAAATGACAAATCCTGATTTTGTTAAAATAGCTGAAGCATACGATTTGTTTGCAATACGTGTAACAGATAAAGATGAATTAATACCTGCTATCAACAAAGCTATTGAACACAAAGGAACGGCTATTGTGGATATAATGGTTGATTCCTTTGAAGAAGTATAAAGATAAATATAGCTTGACAGAGTTACATCAAATTTATATGATTTCGGTAAAATTGGTAAAAATTTAGAAACCAAATTTCTGTTAAAAAGTCAAGAATTAAATAAAACAAACAATTATAGTTTTCAATCTGTTGGAATCCTAAATTTTTATTATTGTGATAAAATTAACTTATTATACAAGATACTTAAGAGGGATTTTATAATGAAAAAATGTTTGAAAATATTGGGATTTGTTGCTCTTGGAACTATTGCTGCAGCTTATTTATGCTTTTTATTTGTTCTGCCTAACATAATTGATTTAAACAAATATAAACCGCTTGTTCAAAATATTGCAAAAGAACAAGCTAACATTGATGTTGATTTTGATAATGCAAAAGTCATTACCACACCTCTTTTGGGCGCAGGTGCTCAAATAGATAATATCAAGATTAAGCTTCCTGACGGTTCATTACTTTTTTCTGCTGACAGTTTGAAAACAAGAATTGCAATACCGAGCATATTTCTATTAACAGCAAAAGTTTCTTGCTTTGAATTAAATAAACCTTTTATAAATTTAGAAATAGATAAGGATAACGTTGATTATAAGGTTGTCAAATTAATTGAAAATATTTTGAATAATAATAAAGAAAAAACTTTGGGAGAAGAAAAAGTTGTCACACAAACTTGGTTTAATCCGGCTTGGATACGAATCAAAGTTCCTTGTGTAAAACTTAATAACTATAAAGTCCTTATTACTGACTTAAAATCAGGTCACTATTTGGATTTACACGGTGAAGAGCTAAAAGCCGGATATTTTAATAAAAAAACTGCAAAGTTGAAAACGTATGCTGAATTATTTTCTGATGAAAACAGAAATTTAACTGCAAATATTGATATCAATACATTTTTGCCGGTTACAGAATCAAAACTTGATAAGGAAGATGATCCTGCAGAAAGAATTGATGTACCGTTTGTAAATCCTGTTGACTTATATAGGACGTATGATTTAAAAGCCGATATAGATACACATTTACGAATAAGAGAAAATAAAGGAGATATAACTTCATTTGGTCATTTTAATATAGATGGAATTACATTAAAAGTTTCTCACTTGCAACTGCCTGTAAGCTATTTACATGCAAAAACATTCAACCATACTGTCGATTTAGATACTGATATTTCTCCTGCACCGGAACAAAATATCAAGCTTTTAGGTAAGTTAAACTATAGTAAAAAACCTTGGCTTAATATGAATATTAAGACAGGAAACATCCAATTTAATGATATGCTTATTCTTGGAAAGGCTTTCTTAGATTCTTTAAGAATACCAAATGAGCTTGCTCAATTTAAAGCTGAAGGTTCTGCAACAGCAGATTGCTATATAAAAACAAACTTTAAGAAACTGAAATCAAATGGTTATTTTAAAGTTAAAAACGGTGGCTTAACGGTTAGAAATCTTGGACAGGTTATATCAAAAGCAAATATCAATACAATTCTTGAAAATAGCATTCTGAACTTTGAAAATTCAAGTTTATTTGTTAATAAATCAAAAGTAACCATAGACGGAAGTATTAACGAAAAATCAATAGCTGATATAAAAATAAAAACGGATAAAATGCCGCTTCCTGCTTTGTTCTATGCCTTTGCACCAAAAGATTTACGAAATGCTTATAACTTCCACTCAGGGGACTTAACTCTTGATACAGCCATATCAGGAAAACTAAAAGAAGCCATTACATCAGCCGATTTTGGTTTAGATGATTTCAATTTCTCAGATAAAAAGAACTCTTTCAATATAAAAAATGACAAACTTAGAGGAACTTTTAATACTGATGCAAAAACAAAAACATTGACAGGACATATAGATAATAAAAATTTTGTTTTTGCTATTCCAAAAACAAGTTCGTCTGTTAGAATTCCAAATTTTGAAATAGGCATAGCAGATAAAAATATTTCTATTCCTGAACAAAAATTATTATTTAATGACAAATCTGAAATTAAATTTTCAGGAGATGTATTGAATTATGAAAAACTAAAAAGCATACAGTTTAATGCAAACGGAAATATCACAACAGATGATTTGATAAAGTTTATAGGGAGTGAATTAAAACCATTTATACACTCTCAAGGTAGTATTCCTGTCAAATTAACAATCAACGGAGACAAGAAAAAACAAACCGTTATTGCACAAGCACTTGCAGATAAGG
Source organism: uncultured bacterium (assembly GCA_902797575.1). GTDB lineage: Bacteria > Cyanobacteriota > Vampirovibrionia > Gastranaerophilales > Gastranaerophilaceae > CAG-196. The sequence continues at coordinate 7,506 of CADBTL010000133.1, read as the reverse complement.
ACAATTTTATAACACCTGTAGACTTAACCGAACTAGGCGGTAAACAAACTTCACTACAAGCAATTTTTGACTTTAAACCCGGAAGAATTAAGATAAAGAAAACCGGTGTTTATATAAGAACTGTAACAATTGATGAAGAAGGAAATGAAATTGTTAATCTGGAAAATATCATAGATATAGATGGAACCATTGCAGGTAGCAGAATTAATTTACTAAAAATTAATTTACCTAAAATTGTCAGCGGAAAAATTTATGCTTTCCCTAAATCATCTTTTGTAAGAGATAGTGCAAAACTATTTGTATATGGAGAAACTTCAAATCCTATTATAAGGGGTTCTATTAATGTCAGAGAAATTAAAATTCCTGAATTATTAACTTCTTTGGAAAATATTAAATTAGATTTTAAAGGACATACTCTTGGATTTAATTTAGATAATATTATACTAAACAACTCTGATATTAGCATAAATGGTAATTTAGATTTAAACCCAAGTTCTGTTCTTAATCTTTCAGATATTAATGTAAATTCAAAAGAAATAATTTTAGAAAAAATGTTGAAGGTTGCAGACCTTGCAATGAAATATGTTCCGGCAAGCAATAATAGCAAAAACAAAAACAAACAACCGCAACAGACAGTAACAGCGGAAATTCCTATAGCTATTCAGAGCGGGAACATTGATATGAAGCGCATTAAGACAGGAAATATTGAAGTCTTAAATACTACATCTCGTATGGCATTAAGACATAACATTCTTGGCTTAAGAGGATTAAGAACAAATATTTTTAACGGACGTGTAAACGGAGATATTTTTGTTAATCTGGTTAAAACAATTGTAGATGTTGATTTAAAAGGTAATAATATTAATGTTGCAAAAGCAATGCTGGATGCAGCCGGAATGAAAGGTATGCTCTCCGGAACTGCAGAATTTGATGCAAAACTTTCTATAGACGGAAATGCAAAAACTACAACAGAACAAATGAAGGGTATCAACGGAGATATAAACTTTGTTGTTAAAGATGGTCAATATGGTCCATTTGGTAAAATAGAAAACCTGATTATTGCAGAAAATATTCGTGAATCACAATTCTTTCAAACAGCGCTAGGCGGCATTATTAATTCTTTAACGTCAATTGATACCACTCATTTTTCAGAATTAAAAGGAAGCTTAAAATTAGATGGTGGAGTTTGCCACATAGATCCAATAACTTCACTTGGCAATGTTTTAACTTTGCATATTTTTGGTGATTTTGATTTAGTTAAAAATTATGCTGATATGAAAGTTCGTGCCAAAATGTCATCAATAATTTCAAAGGTTTTAGGACCGCTTAACGCTATTAATCCTATTAACCTTATGAATAGTGCTGCAAGTTTAAATGTTGTAACTGCTAAAGCATTCTCTTTATTCTGCGAAGTTGTTCCTGCAGACGAACTTGTAACATTACCAAAATTTGAAAATGATTATGTCGATAGCGGTGCTGCCAAATTTCAATTAAAAGTCAGAGGAGATGCAGCAAAACCGCTTACATTGGTTAAATCATTCAAATGGCTTACATCAAAAACAGAGTACGACGAAGCTGTAGACTTTGTAAATTCTCTTCCGGATGAGATTGAAGGTTCTACCGCAACAAATATAGAAGAAGCTATTGCAGAAGCAAAAGCTCTTGAAGAAGAAAAGAAAACATTAAAATATAAAGTTCGACATTTGTTTGATAAGAAAGAAAAAGCAGTAAAACAAGAAACAACTTCAGATACAACGGATGAAACTCAAGGAGAAAAATAATTTTGAAACCAAAAGTTATAGCTGTTGTCGGACCAACTGCAAGCGGAAAAACCGCACTCGCAATTAAACTTGCGCATGAATTAAACGGTGAAATAGTTTCTGCTGACTCAAGACTTGTATACAAAGGTTTTGATATTGCTGCGGCAAAGCCAACCATAGAAGAAATGGAAGGTATAAAACATCATCTTATTGACATAAGAGAACCGGAAAATGATTATACCGCAGGAGATTACGCAAGAGACGGGAAAAAAGCAATTGAGGATATTTTATCAAGGGAAAAAACACCTATTGTTGCAGGCGGAACTGGTTTATATTTTAGAGTTTTATTAGAAAATTATAACTTACCTGAAGTGGAAACTAATTATGAATTGCGTCAAGAACTTGATAAGAGTTCAAAAGAAGAACTGTTGGAAAAATTAAAATTAACTGATGCTTTAACATTTCAAAGTTTACAAAAGGATACAAGCAAACGACGTATTATAAGGATTTTAGAATTAATTGAAACTCTGGGAAAACCACTATCCGAAGTCAATACCCAAAAAGAACCTGAATATGAAGTTCAATGGGTAATGCCTGAACTTATATCAAGAGAATGGTTATATGAAAGAATCAACAAACGAGTTGATAATATGCTTGAAAATGGTATTATTCAAGAAACAAAGTCTTTACTTAAAAAACACGGTCGAATCCAAAATTTTACAGAAACTATAGGATATAAAGAAATGCTTATGTATATAGATGGAATTTGTTCGCTAGAAGAAGCCGCAAGTAAGCTCAAACAACACACCAGAAATTACGCAAAACGTCAACTGACTTGGTTTCGAAAAAATCCAAAATTAAATATTAATATATAATTTGCTTATTTAAATCTTTCAAAAACCTTGTCTATATTTTTTAAATAATCTGCTTCATTAAAACAATCATTTAGTTCTGCAACTGTTAATACTGATGAAACTTTAGTATCATTAAGTAAATTTTGTTTGAAATTTCCACCATTTAATGCATCCAAAGCATGCTGCTGCACAATTCTATATGCATCTTCTCTTGTATATCCTTTATCCACAAGTTTTAATAATACTTTTTGTGAATAAATAACGCCGCCGTATAAATTAGCATTTCTTTTCATATTGTCTTCATGCACCACTAAATTAAATAAAACATTATTAAATCTATACAACATGAAATCAATTAAAATTAATGAATCCGGAAATATAATACGCTCGGTAGAACTGTGAGAAATATCTCTTTCATGCCAGAGATTTATATTTTCAAATGCAGCAATCATATTTGAACGAACTACTCTTGCAAGTCCACATAAATTTTCACATAAAACAGGATTTTTTTTATGAGGCATTGCAGAAGAACCTTTTTGATTTTTACCGAATCCCTCTTCTACCTCTCGTACTTCTGTTTTTTGTAAATGCCTTATCTCTGTTGCAAATTGCTCTATTAAACCTGCAATTACTGATAACGATGCCATAAATTTTGCATGTCTGTCTCGTGAAATAATTTGTGTTGAAATTTTTGCAGGCCTTATTTCCAAATACTTACACGCAAGCTCTTCTACTTCCGGTCTTACATTGCTATATGTTCCGACAGGACCTGATACTTGTCCTACAGATATTTCTTTCAAAGCGAATTCAAAGCTTTCTTTAGCCCTTTCTATTTCATCCAACCAATTCAAAAGCTTAAATCCGAATGTTGTAACTTCCGCATGAACTCCGTGTGAACGTCCTATACATATGCTATGCTTATATTGGAAAGCTTTTTCTTTTAGTGTGTTTATCAGACTATCTATATCAGATAAAATGATTTTCGACGAATCTATTATTTGAAGTGCAAAAGCAGTATCTATAACATCAGAACTTGTTAATCCCATGTGTATATATTTTGCATTGTCTTCCCCGACACTTTCATTTACGGCAGTAAGAAATGCAATAACATCATGCCTTACTTCGCGTTCTATTTCATCTATTCTTTCCACAGAAAATGATGCCTTTTTTTCTATTTGATTTAAGTTTTCCTGAGGAATTTGCCCTAAAGCAGCATAAGCTTTACATACTGCCAATTCAACTTTTAAATAATATCCAAACTTACTTTGAAGTTCCCATATTTTTTTTATTTCTTCGCGCGAATATCTTTCAATCATACGAGTATTATACACAAAATATTTATAGAATAAAAAGATGCTGTTTTTACTTGCAGCATCTTTTCTATATTCTCTCTATTTATCCTGTCAGTCTATTAACCTAAACCTAATTTAAAATCTTCTTGAATATTATTTTGAAGCATTGATTTAAATGATTGTTCATAAGCTTCAATTTCTTTTATTTCTGCATCTTTTGTAGTAATTTGATTGTCTAAAGCAGTTTCCCAAGCAGTTAATTCTGCAAGTTCATCATTATATTTTGCGGCTATTTTGTCCATTTCTTCTTCAAAATCTGGAATTTGAGTGTAATCACTATATTTTCCCTTATATTCAGGATCATCCTCATATAAAGCCTTAAAAAATCTTCTTACTTCTTCTTCATCTTTTGCTTTAATTGAATTTGCATCGGCTTGAGCAGCAACTGCAAGCGCCTTTTGGCTTTGTAAGTTTGTAATATCCAAAGTCAAACGATTCTTGCTTTCTGTGTATGTTAGTAATGTTACTTCTAAATTACCGATTGCCATCTTATTTCACCATAATTTTAAATCTTACATATATATAAAGTATTTAAATTGTATTCAATTTCACTTGAGCTTTATATTGTTACAAAACTTTACAATTGTATAAAGCAGTAATCGCCGCATTTTTATCCCTATAATTGTTAATTAAACTTATTGACAGAAAATATATACGTATACATTCTTTTTTTTTGTTTATTGTATAATCTCTTTATGCTTTTATGAGGAGAATCAAATGAAAGTTACAGTAAAAGTGCCTGCTACGTCTGCCAATCTTGGTCCTGGTTTTGATTGCTTAGGATTGGCGCTGCCGATATATAATACAATTACAATAGAAGAAACCGTTTTACCCGGTACTGGGGTAGAAATAAATTTAATGTCTGAAAATGAAACCATCGATGAGATGATATTCGATAACGTTCCTAAAGACGAGAACAGCATTATTTATAAAGCTGTAGAGATGCTTTATAATTCAATAGGACAAGAACCCTCAGAACTTAAGATTAATATTCAATCACAAATTCCTATAACAAGAGGTTTAGGAAGTTCCGCATCTGTTGTAGTCGGAGGACTTATTGCAGCAAATAAATTATTGGGTTCGCCTGCTGATACAACAGCACTCCTTTCGATTGCCACAGAAGTTGAAGGACATCCGGATAATGTTGCACCTGCGATATTAGGTGGTTTTGTTTTAGCTTCACAAGAAGATGACGGTTCTATTCTTACAGAAAAACTCAATTGGCCGGAAGAATGGGATATAACAGTATGCATTCCGGATTTCGAATTATCAACAAATATAGCACGCTCTGTTTTACCTGAAAATGTTCCGATGGCGGATGCTGTATTTAATGCAAAACATCTTGCAATGCTTGTCCAAGCAGTTAATACAAAAGATGAAAAACTTATGAAAACAGCCCTTCAAGATAAGCTTCATCAACCATACAGAGAAAAATTAATACCCGGTATGAAAGAAATTATGGAAGCATTTAAACATGAAGATGGAATTATAGGCTGTGTTCTATCAGGAGCCGGCCCATCTATGCTTATAATTTCATACAAATATGACTTGGATAAGATTAAGACTGTAGTACGAGATATATGGGAAGGCCAAAGTATAAAAACAGACATTCGAACCCTTAAAATAGAGAACTCTGGAGCCAAAATAATTGAAGAGTAGTAAATAATTGTGATATTTGACCGTTTTTATCTATATCAGGTTTATAAATTGTATAAAATCTTGCTTTATGCTAATATGAGCACCATTTATATTTATGTAATTTAAAAAATGTTTTTGAGCTCTACATCGGATCCTGTTTCAGTTAAATATAAAATTCTTACAATTTCCTTATAACTAAATTGAAGTTGCACTAATTTGTGTATTATTTCCGTGCCTGTTTTACCGTATTTTTCCTGAAAATCTTTTTTAAATTTTTCGAATGTAGTATTTTCATTATCAATTTTATTTAAAAGTTCTTTTCTTGCATCATATATTTTTAAAGTCTCTACAATATTTTTTGATGAAATACTATCATCACCGTTATAATTGCATCTTAATGCGGTTTTATCACCATCCAACAAACGTCTCACCAAATTTATTTTTTCAGGATTTTTTTGTTTAAATGTTTGAATAATAGCATCAATACATCCTGCAGAATATTGGTACTGAGTTTTATCATTTTTCTTTCTTTTGAATACTAATTTTTTCGTTACAAGTTCAGGCTCTTCAAAGTATAAATTAATAATATTTTCTATTTGTTCTACATTAAATCGCGGATTATTATCTGAATTTTTATCATAAATAAGAAGTTTTGATAATTTGGGCATCTTCTTATTTAATTCTGCCAACTTGGTGATATCATTAACACCATAATAAGCAGTACCATCCTTTCTTTTAATCGATAACAAATCAATTACAAATTGTCCTTGTTCTATAGCCAAAGGGATTAACTTTTCAGAAATAGCCGCCACTCTTACAATATCCACAACCTGCTTATATGTATACTTTCGCTGACCATCTAAATCCGTTTCAAATAAAAGACGCTCTGTTAATTCAGGATTAATTCTATATAAGTCAAACAACAATTTTATATTTTTTTTATTTTTTATACCGTATAAACGACGACCTGTTTTATCATTTGGAATAGAAATAAGAGAATCAGCAAAAGCCGGAAATTCCATAAAACCGTTTTTTAAAACAGCCTCTGAACCATCATCCAATTTCATAACTCTAAGCTGTTTACTTAGATATGGAATATAACCTCTTTCTGCATCAGAGATTTGCGGATTATAAGCATTATATCCAATAGAAGAAGAAACAATATCTTGTGCAGAAGACATATTTTTAGAAGTCACTAAGGGTTTCCTCTTTCCACCCTTGACTTCATTAAATAGTCGCCTTACATCATTATTTGAATAATAAATTACACGCAGCACTTGATTTCTCGTTAAACCGCTTTGTTCTGCTATCTTATCAATTGTTATTATTTTATCCTCTTTTTTTGCATCTTGAAGAACTGATAAAACTTTGTCAACATTTGTACTATCAATATCACTATCGGCATTAATTTGTTTTTGAGCGTTTACTTCTGCAAATGCTTCTTTCAAACCATTATCCCTACAATATATTGCCTTAGCTATTTGATTTTTTGATAATCCTGTTTGTTCTGCAAGCTGCGAAATATATATACACTTGCCTTCTTTTTTTACATTTTCTATTGCAGAACGAATCATTTCATCTTGTATCGAAATATCTATTTTTTGTTGCTCAGATTCTTTAGACAATTGTTCAGATACCACCCCTCCGGTCACTATACCGGCAGCAGAGGCGACAAGTACTTTAGATGGTATTTGTTTTGTCAACTCAGTTTTAAGTTCTTTTTTAACATGCCTTACAGCTTTACCTTTCATAAAATTACCGTTAAAAGATATTGAGTTTATTGACAGTTGCATAAAATTTTCTCCACTTACTAAGTTAAAACATAAAAAAAATTTTTTTTGACATTATCAGACATCTGAGTTTGCGGAAAAATTAAAATTTTGTCTTGAAATTCCTCCTGCT
>CADBTL010000132.1 GCA_902797575.1 uncultured bacterium | reverse complement strand
CTTCTTGTTTTATAATATGTTTCATTCATTAAGATTGCAGTCTTCTTTATATTAGGGTTCAGAACTTTAAATGTAACAAAATCACTTGTCATTTGTTGTATAGGGTTAAAGAAATGGTCTCCAAAATCTCTCAAACCATACTGATCAATTGTAATAACGTATTTTTTCTTGTCTTTTTTATCTGTGTAATAGTTACTGGATAAGTATCCCAAAGAAATAACCATTCTTGCTCTTGAGGCAAGTGCTTTATCAGATGCGACTTTTGCACCTTTTTCTGTCCAATCACCCGTAAAAATTAAATCATTAGGAAAACTTGCAATATAATCAGGTAATAATTGTACCTTGATTGTTTTTTGGAATTTTTCCAAAACCTGTTTATTTTTATCCGACGGACCGTCAAAAACGAATGCAAGTTCAATCGGTTTTGCATTCGGAGCTGCCTTAATATGTGATTTTGCAGCTACAGCCATTTGCTGCATTTGTTGCTGTGCAGCCTTTTGAGATGCAACAGCTTGCTTTTTAGCCTTTATAGCAGCTTCTGTTTGTTCAACAGATGCAGCTTGAGTAGTTTTAGCTGCATTTTTTAAAGCAATTTGTGAACCTTTTTTTGACGATTTAGATACTGCAATTGCAGCACCCGAATACATCACTAAAATAAATAGTGATAATAAACCACACAAAATCTTTTTCATATAATATATACTCCCAGTTCTAACACCATGTTTCTCAAAAATACTCGGTTGTATTTTACAACCATAATACCAAAAAAAATATTTTTAGAATATAAATCACTATTATTATTAATAAAACTTAATATATAATAATATTCTTCCTCCAAAATCAGTCTTTCAACTTACTCAAATCAAGTACCATAGGTTTTTCCTTTGGAGATAATTCTTTAACACGTTTAGCAAAATAGTAAATATAATCTTTTTCCAATCCGACTTTCTCAAAGATCCCTTCATTATATAGCTCTATTAACCTGTCTACATATTTTTGGCAATTTTTATACGTTTGCGGATTTTGCCTTATCCATTCATCAAACGGCACATTTGTTCGTTTTGAATTTATGTATACACTGCACAATCCATAATTACGCAGGTGGTTTTTGCTGCATTTATCGTGCTTAACTTTCTTTTTCTTCTTATTATGAATTTTATATACTGTTTCTTCTCTTGGTGTTTTTGGCTCTAAATGCTCTATAGAACATAGAGAATCCTTTATCAAATAAAAACCTATTTTATCAGGTGTATCATCTATGTGTTTTACAATAAAGGCTGAAACGCTTTCTAAAGAAGTAGGCAGTTTGTGAGCAATATTAATCATATCTGCTTCTAGGTCTTTATCGTGTAAGTTTTTTAATATGTTTTTTAAATCATAAATGAATTCTTGTCTTTTAAAAGGTTCTATTATAGGAAAACCATATATTTTTGCTCTTGTATTATCAAAAATGTTTCTTAAATCTTTGTTATTTCTTATAACCGAATTTTCAAACATTTCTTGCAATTTTTGAAATTTTTGAGAATTCTGTTTTAAGACTTCCGGCTGTAACTGGTATTCCATTTTTAATTTTTTTGCTTCAGTACCTCTGCCAAATTTCTTTTTTTCTTGGATTTGTTCGCTAAAGATACTTTTAGCCTCTCTTACAATACTTCTTATTGCAACGGTTTCTTTATAATTGTTTTTGCTTTTTATTTGTTTTTCAACCTGCTGCAATTTATAGATAAATTCTTTTTCACTAAAGTGAGAGATTATAGGATCTTTAGCAATTCTTTTATTTGTTTCCCGCATAAAATCCATAAATTCATCATATTTATGTTTAGGAAGATCGCATGCTTTTTGCATAAGTTCAGCAAAAATCGGTTGTTGAATATTAAGAAGTTTCTTTTGATGTTCAATAAAATTTCGTGATATTACATCGTTTATTTTAAGATTCGGATTTACTCGCTCTGCTTTTTTCATAAGATTAAAAAATTCATGTTCTGTTTTTAGCATGGTATTTTCATACTTACTTAATATTGGTATAAGTTTTTTTAACGGAAGATTGAAAACATTATTTTCTAACAACTTTGTGTATGCACCTTTTGAGAGCATAATTTGACCTGTATACATATCAGGCATTCCATATTCTGCCAATTTTCTCAATGGTTCTCCGCTTGCTTTACTCACTCCAAAGCTGACTGTATCAATTTGTTGTATATTGCTCATTGTTACTGCATAATTAGTAGGATTTCTTTTTGATTCAGTCGGATTTATATTTGAAATTTTACATCTTAATATAGGAAATATTCTCATTTAACTATATTAAAACCCCAAAAATTTTTTTTTGCCAAGCGTAAGAGATTTCGTGATAATTAAAATTATCATTTTTTTATTTGTCACGCAGTCTCATTAAGAATACTCTAAAAGATTGATTGATAAAAAATCAAAATACGATATTCTGATAAATGAAAGGTTTTTTTTGTGAACAAAAAACAAATATTAAAAAAACAAATACAAAATAAAGAATTACAAATTAAAAAATTACATTTGCACCTATCCTCAACAGACATTTGTAATCAGCTTTATAATACGCTTATTATAGAAAAGGCTATTCTGAAAAAACAGTTGGAAGAGCTTGAAAAAAATGCCCTTATTGAAGGTATTAAAAAAATCTTTCATAAAAAAGAAAAGCTTATATGTGATTATTTTAAAAATTAATTATTATTAGCAAATTTAATTGTTTCGCAAGCTCGTATGTAATGGTTTATTTTATTTACCCCTGATTTCTGTATCCTATGCCCGCTCTGTATCCTGATATTGAATACAATATCGGAAGCGATGGTTCTATCCATTTTAGTCCAGAAAGCAGTGAAACTGTTGCAATATCATCTGTATGCAAACTTAAATCCAATAGTTCGGGTGTTCTTTTTTCTTCCTTTTTATCTTTAAAAATAACAGGATTTATAATCTTATTTCCTATATAATTTGCCATTACACTTCCGCCAATAACACCTGTCAGTAAGATACCGCTTACCATGCCAATACACCTTGCCGCTTTTGATTTTATATTCATTTTTTCTAAAATGCCAAGTGCAATTCCTGCTCCAATATTACACAAAAAAATATTTGCCAAATATTGATAAATTCCTTCATTGATTTTATCCCGTATTTTATTTTTCCATTTTGGTTCATAGATCCTGTCTGCAATTACTCCTCCTGCTATTCCTCCTGCAACAGGAACTGCACCGTATATTGAAAGCCAACCGATTTCTTTAAAGATATCCTTTGCCTTTATATTATCAGGCGGCGGTATTAATTTATTGCCTATATCTTTATCTTTCTTAAATAATGCTGAAACCTCTTTAAGATTAAGTATATTTGATTTTGCCTTTTCCAATATCTTACCCAAATCATCTGATCCATTTTTGGATATATAATTATTTGCAAGTTCTGCATTTTCACTTTTTATTTTAGCTAAAGTTTTCGTTGCTGCTCTACCAGTTAAGGCAGATGCAACTTTTGGAGCCGCTACGGCAGCAAGAACAGTTGAAGACAAAATTATACCGAGTTTTTCACCGTCCTTTTTTCTTGTTTCTTTAGGTGAATCGTGTACTGTTTTTGCTACAAGTGTAGCCGCTCCTCCTGTAAGTATTAAAGGTATATGCTTGTTTAACTTTGCTGTAAGTATCGGCTGGTCTAAAAATTTTCCTATTGCTGATATAGGGCTCATGGGTTTTCCTTACTAAAATCCTCTATAATACTCGGGTGTCTTTTGCAATATAGAGTAAATTGTCGTATTTTCTCTAAATCCTTTTTAGAAATGATATGCTCTATCTTGCATCCCAAATTCTCTGCTTCATCAGAACCCAGAAATAATATTGTTTCAAAAAAATCTTTCAAAATATTATGCTTATGGTAAACATTGATGGCTTCTTGCCGTCCTTTGTCTGTCAACGATATTGAACCGTAACTCTCATATTGAATTAATCCTTTTGAAACCAACTTTGACAGGGCTTCTGAAACTGACGCACGGGAGATATTCAGATTGCGCGCCAGTTCTGCACCCTTCAGTTGTGTCTTATTGATATCTGCAATGTAGATTGCTTCTATGTAATCTTCTAATCCTGATGATAAATTTTTTTTATCCATTTTCTGATTATATTGTAAGGCATGCCTAACACTTTGTCAAGCAAAAATTTTTTTAGAATACTTTTTATGGTAAAACATTATTATGGTTAAGTTTGATTTACATTTACACAGTGATAATTCAGATGGAAGTGCTGCAGTTAAAGAATTGGTATCAGAAGTTGAACAGGCAGGAATCAAAATTTTTGCACTAACCGACCACGATACTGTTGCAGGAGTTAACGAAGCAGCCAAGTATGTTTCTGATAATATGAAATTTATTAAGGGTGTAGAATTAACTTGTATTGCAGATGATATAAAATGCCACATATTAGGATACAATATAAATCCTGATAATAATGAACTGGAAAAACTAATAGAGCATGGCAAAATTCTAAGAAAACAAAAACTTGAGACAAGGATTAAATATTTAAAAGATGTATGGAATATTGAACTTACAAAAGAAGAATTACAATGGTTATATTCACGTAAAAGTGTTGTAAAAACGCATCTTGCAAACATTCTTGTATCAAGAGGCTTAGCGAATGATAATGTATCAGCTATGAAAAAATATCTTGATGCATGTAAAACAGGTAATACAAAGTTTGAAGCAAGAACAGCAATTAAAACAATCATACATGCCGGAGGGATTCCTATATGGGCGCATCCTTTAGGCGGAGAAGGTGAAAAACATTTAACAAAAGCTGAATTTTTACCAAAGCTAAAAACAATGATTGAATTTGGTATACAAGGACTAGAATGTTATTACTCAAGGTATTCAACAAAAGAAGCAGAATTTTTGGCTGAATGTGCAAGAAAAAATCATCTTTTAATCTCCGGCGGAAGTGACTGGCATGGAACAAATAAAACTGTTATTTTGGGTAGATTAAATACTGATGATATAGAAATTGATTCTCAAAAAATTTCCGTTTTAAATGCGATTTAAACAATAAAAAAAGAACGACAAAATCGTTCCCTTTCTATTTTAAGTAATGATGATGACTTATTATTGCTTGGAATTATTACTTACCAAGTTCAACGTCATCAGTGGCTTGAAGCTGTTTTGACTTGTAATTATGGATTACTGCATCCACTAGTAAGTCATAAGAAGAGCTTTTCTCAATATTTGGGAATTCCTCTTTCAATTGTTGTCTGACCATTGCTTCCAACCTATGTTCGTCAGCTTTAATTTTTAATTCATTACTTGATAAAGACTTGATAAAATCTTCACGTCCCAGAGCTTGTTCTTGAGAAAATGTATTCAGATTAGCTCTTGGATCAAGAACTTCTTTAATCGAATTTATGAACTTCTTTAAGTTTGCCATAACGACCTCACTTTTTTTACTACCTTCACTTTGTATCTATATAAAGTTTGCTCAAGATAGAAATTGCCTATTTTTTTCTAAATTGTAACAATTGTTTACAATTATATTATTTTTATTATATTTTTAAGCTTTACAAGAATACAAAAGAAGGCTTATTTATTCGGACTAGTGCATGTTAACACATATTTTATGCTAATTCAAGCAGAATTTAAACTGTTATATTAAACAATTGTGATATTATTATATAAAAGGGAGGAAAATATGGGTAAAAAACGTGCAATAATAATGGTTATTGATTCTATGGGGTGCGGTGCAATGCCTGACCATGCAGACTTTGGAGACATTGCAGAGTGTAATACATTTAAAAATGTTTGTCATTACAACAAGGGACTCGATATACCTGTTATGGAAGCAATGGGAATCGGTAATTTAGGAGATTATGAAGGAGTGGAAAAAACATCAACTCCAATCGCACAATATGGAATATTAAGAGAAAAATCAAAGGGTAAAGACACTACTACCGGTCACTGGGAAATAGCTGGACTTATATCAGAAAAACCATTTGCAACCTTTCCTGACGGATTCCCCAAAGAGCTTATTGACAAATTTATAGATGAAACAAACTGCGGCGGTATTCTTGCAAATATTCCAGCAAGCGGAACAGCTATTATCGAAAAGTTAAATGATGAACATCATAAAACAAAATTTCCGATTGTATATACTTCTGCAGACAGCGTTTTTCAGATTGCACTTGATACGGACTTAATACCTCTGTCTACGCTTTATGATTGGTGCAAGATTGCAAGAAGATTGCTGGATGAAGGTAACTATAATGTAGCTAGAGTAATTGCACGTCCTTATAAGATTATAGATGGAAAACCTACAAGAATTTCTAAAGACAGAAGAGATTATTCAATGGCACCTCCTAAAAAAACTGTATTAGATAAGTATAAAGATACAGGTGCAAAAATTATCGGCATAGGAAAGATTGAAGACATTTTTTCGAAAGCAGGAATTACACATGCTATCCATACAGGTTCAAATAAAGAAGGTTTGGAATTAACTATAAAGGCTATTGATGGAAGTTTGGACTTAGAAAGTATAAAATATTCTGATACCAATATAACTGATAACAGCAAGGAAATTATATTTACAAACCTTGTTGATACGGATATGTTATTTGGTCACAGAAATGATGCGGAAGGATATGGTAAAGCTATTGAAGAAGTTGATGAATATTTAGATAAAATCATTCCTTTAATAACTGAAGATGATTTGCTTATTATTACTGCTGACCACGGATGTGATCCTACTGTTCCCGGAACCGATCATACAAGAGAACAGGTGCCGGTTTTGTATTATTCAAAAAATATTGAACCAAAAAACTTAGGCTTGACAGAAGGCTTTGACAGCATTGCCCAAAGAATTGATGAATGGCTGCAATAACCTTTTTAACTTCAAACTAAAAAGGTTGAATATTATCATTTTTCGGTTTTTACCATGCTCAAAAAATAAACTTTTGTAACAAAATTTATTTTTACTGTTAGTTTTTACCGTAAATGTGGAACTACAAACATGTAGTATGAGTAATGGATTACTAAAATAAGGCGTGTTACAAAATGAAAGGAATTTTTTCATGAATTCAATCAATACTGATATTGCTTCACTTGTAAAAATGAACAATAATTTACCAATGATAAATTTTAATCCGTCTGTAGCCGGCGGAGCTACAAATCAACCTTTTGTAAATGATACCGCTTTTTCATTCATGCCTGATGTTTCAGGAGCCGGTTCTTTTGATTTGTTAATGAATAATTTTGCGGCATTTAAGGATATAATATCAGTTGCCCAAAACGGAATATCTGACATGAAAGCTCAAGGTGAAAGCATTCGTGATTTAGTTGCGCAAGCTAAGGAAGAAGGCATAACTCCTGAACTGTTAGACAAAATACAAGCAGAAGTAGATTCCAGAGTTGCAGAAATAAACAGAATAAGAGACGGAGCAAATTATAACGGCATAAATCCGTTTAACGGAAGCTTTAGTCTTGATATTCCTGACGTACTAGGTCTGATGAATGCAAATAGCAAAGAAGAAGCAAACAATGCAATTGCTGAAACATTAGCATCTTTTGATATTGATATGAGCATTGAAGGCGATGGTTTTAGTATTGGCGGTTCAGCTAAAATTGAAATCGGATATACGGAAGACGGAGCTTTACAGATTAATGTAGATGCAAGTATGGATTATGATTTATCCGGTTTAGTCGGGAATGGCGGTATAACATCAGACGGTGCATTTGATTTAATTAATAATTTTATTAATATGCTTGGAGTTCAACAAGGTGACTTGGGCAATGCCCAAAATTTCCTTGACGCAATTATTGAACAAATATTTAATGCAATGAACGGTGATACAAAAGCATTACCAGATGGTGTAGAAGTTGAACAAGATTCATCTAATTCACTTAAAGGTCGTATGGTTCAACAAGCATCAATAACTCTTGACGGCATAGCCGGTCAAGCTCCAAGTATTGCTATAAATATTCTTTAAAATAGTTGATTCTCATCTTTCATTAAATGTGATATAATTTATAACACGGAAAGGATGAGAGCATGGAAATTACTTTAAAGAAATTTAATGAAAAAGGGCTGCTTGTTAAAGCAACCGGTAAACTTGATATTGATTCTTCGGCAGAATTCGGAACTAAAATCAAAGACGCATTGGATGATATAGATGAGTTGGTTTTGGATTTTGGCGGAATCTCTTACGTTGCCAGTATCGGATTAAGAGTACTTTTAGAATTGTATCAACAAATGAGTAAACAAGGTTCTATAAAACTGACAAATGTACAAGAACCGGTAATGAATGTTCTAAAAATGACCGGCTTCACTAAATTCTTGAGTATTTCATAATGTCGTTTAATACTGTCAAATCAAATATTGCTTTTATTTCAGCGTTAATGCTTATTTTATTAAGCATTACTTTAACATTTTTTGCGTATTTATATTTGCAAAACGGAAAAGCAATTTTACTTAAAGGATATTCATATCATATATCTAATTTTGCAGAACAAATTAACAAAGATATTATTCGGATTGAAGATAATGCTAAAGATTTGGCGCTGCAAGGTGAAATGTTCTATCAAGTTGATAAGAACAAAAATATGGCGCTTTTTACAACGAAAAATATATTTAATAATTACCAGTATTCGCTTGGAGGCGGCATATGGTTTGAACCTAACGTTATAGACCCGTCAAAACGTCACTATTGTATATATGTATACAGAAATAAAAATAACGAAGTTGTTCCTGATGAAGAATTTGAAACAGAAGAATATGATTATTTAAACAAGGGATGGTACAAAGAAATTTTACCAAATGTGACAAAGCAAAATAATGTTGCTTGGTCGCTTCCTTATTATGAAAAAGAAGGCAGTAATACGCTTATGGTAACTGCCGGCGCCGGAATATATGCACCAAATGGTAAAATTATAGGTATATCCACAGTTGATTGGGAAATTAGCTCAATTATTAAATCTATTTCTGATATGAAGCCTACAACGCACAGTTTTGCTTTGTTTGGCGATAAAGAGCATAATTCCATTATAGCTTCCTCTGATCCCTACACGGAAAATGCATCACTACTTGGCAAACCTCTTAATACTTTAAGCTGGTACAATGATAATCTTAAAAATATTACATATTTTACATATCACAACAAAAAATATATACCATACGTAAAAATGCTTGATAACGGAATGATTTTAATAATCTGTATACCAAAAAATGAACTGTTCTATAATCTTGTAAAACACGTAATAGCTTTGTTTATTATTCTTATGATAACAGGTTTAATATTGTCTTTTCTTCTTTATACCGGTTTAAAAAAATATATTGATAAGCCTATCGAAAAATTAACAAATATTGCGCAAAAAATAGGCAGGGGCGAACTTAATACAGAAATTAAATTAGAAAAACCGCTTGAGTTT
The DNA here is from genome assembly GCA_902797575.1 of uncultured bacterium. GTDB lineage: Bacteria > Cyanobacteriota > Vampirovibrionia > Gastranaerophilales > Gastranaerophilaceae > CAG-196. The sequence goes on along the minus strand of CADBTL010000132.1, from coordinate 1,792 downwards.
GCAGAGCTTGCAGATGTTTTTAATAAAATGACTAATGATATTAAGAGCATTACAAAAGAAAGGCAAAGAATTGAATCAGAGCTAACTCTTGCAAAAGCTATTCAAGCATCAAGTTTACCGAATGTATTTCCTCCATTTCCGGATAAGCAGGAATTTGACATTTTTGCAGGCATGGAGCCCGCTAAAGAAGTTGGAGGAGATTTTTACGATTTTTATTTTATAGATGATGAACATTTTATGTTTCTTATTGCTGATGTATCCGGCAAAGGTGTTCCTGCAGCATTATTTATGATGACAACTAAGACATTAATCAACTATATCGCAAAATCCGGTATGAATCCGAAAGACATGATTGAAACTATTAATAAAAAAATATGCGAAAATAATAAACACGGATTTTTTATAACACTACTTGCGTGTATTGTAAATGTGAAAACAGGACAAGCATATTTTATAAATTGCGGTCATAATCCACCTTTAATCAAACAAAACGGCGAAAAATTTAAATATGTAGAATTTGATTCCAATATTGTATTAGGCGCATTTGAAAATGCTGAAATTAATATAAGCGAAACTTATTTAAAATCAGGTGATACAGTGTTTATATACACAGACGGTATAACAGAAGCCGCAAATAAATCTGAGGAATTATATGGCGAAGAGAGATTATTCAACTCTATTAATAGCTCTGAAGGAGATAGTGTAAGGTCAATTTTAGAAAGTATAAAAACTAATGTAAAAGATTTTGCACAAGGGGTTGCTCAAAGTGATGATATGACAATGCTTATATTCAAGTTTAACGGTGCTGATAATAATAAGGAAGTTTATAAACAAATAGCAAGCAAAGAAAATTACTCACATTTTTCTGATTGGCTCATGAATGTATGCAAAAAGTGGAATTTAACAGATGAACTATCAGGAAAACTTCATCTTGTATCAGAAGAACTTTACACAAATGTATTTTCTTATGCATATCCTGATAATAACGGTGAGATAGAAATCTCTTTAATTAAAAAAGAAAATATTTTAACAATGATAGTTGCAGATAATGGAATACAATATAATCCATTAGAAAAACCCGATCCAGATGTTACACTTCCTCCGGAATCCCGTGAACAGGGCGGACTTGGAATATTTATTGTCAAGAATTCCGTAGATGACATCAATTATCAGTATCATGATTATAAAAATATATTGACATTATATTTTAATATATAAAATCATCCTGCGGCTCTTTGATTTTCTTGCTTGTTTGTTCTACAATTCTTGTGTTGTAATAAAAAAGGGAGAAAAATTATGTCAAGAAAACCTATCATTGCAGGAAACTGGAAAATGAACTTACTTCAAAGCGAAGCTAAAGCTTTATTTGAAGGAATCAGCTCATATTTATCAAATTATACGGCAGTTCAATTACCAACAGTTGTAATTGCTCCTGTATTTACTTCAATTAATCAAGTTCACTCAATTGCATGCAATTGCGGTTGTGGCGGCAACAAGCTTTCTGTTGCAGGTCAAAATTGTCACTGGGAATCTTCCGGCGCATATACAGGTGAAATATCTGTAGAAATGCTTAAAGATGCAGGATGTGAATACGTAATCATCGGCCATTCCGAAAGAAGACAATACTTCTCAGAAACAGATGAAATGATTAATAAAAAAGCTAAAGCTATTTTAGCAGGAGGTTTGATTCCTATTATTTGTTGCGGCGAATCTTTAGAACAAAGAGAATCAGGTGTTACGGATTCTTGGATAGCTTCTCAAATCAGAGCAGCATTGTCAGGAATTTCTTCAG